>NZ_JBFUIB010000167.1:0-7402 GCF_056402095.1 Peribacillus sp. P4_C12 | reverse complement strand
GTTAAAGGTTCGAAATAGACAGCATCCGCGTTCATAACATCCGTCATAATCGTTGCAGGATTGTTGTTAAACAGGATGACTTTATATCATTCCTCTTTTAAAGCGAGGCAGGCCTGTGTACCTGCATAATCGAATTCAGCAGCCTGCCCTATTACAATCGGCCCTGAACCAATTACTAAAATAGTCTGTATCGTGTTGTCCTTAGGCATATGCTTTTTCTCTCCCGCTATATTCATTTATCATTTGTAAAAAGTCGTTAAACAATAGTGAGCTTTCTATCGGTCCTGGATTCGCTTCAGGGTGGTATTGAGTCGTAAATATCGGTAAATCTTTATGCATAAGTCCCTCAACGGTACTATCATTCACATTCCGGAAGCGAACTTGAAGTGATGTTCCTTGTAAGCTTGGCTCATCCACTTCATAGCTATGATTTTGAGAACTCATATACACCTTTTTCGTTTTCAAATCGACCACGGGCTGATTCGCACCGCGATGTCCAAACAGCATTTTTTTTGTATTTCCCCCAAAAGCAAGGGCCGTTAATTGATGACCTAGGCAGATGCCCATTGTAGGAAAATTCGTAATGATTTTCTTAATATTTTCCAATAGATATTCAAGCTGTTTTGGATCCCCAGGCCCATTTGAAAGCAAAATACCATCCGGATTCAAGTCCTTGATATGTTCGAATTTAGTATCAAAGGGAACGACTGAAACTCGGCACCCCTGTTCAAGCAATGAATTTAATATGGATTTTTTATAACCAAAATCCATCATTACAACGTGTTTGGAACCTTTCCCGAAGCTTTCAATCTCTTTAGTAGAAACTGCGGCTACGTGCGCTTCTAAATCATTCAAACTGGATTCGAATGTGAATGCAGTTTCTGCTGTGATGGCTGCCTGCATGGAGCCTTCTTGTCGTATATTTTTAACTACCGCTCGCGTATCCACATGACTCAAAAGAGGGATGTTCCATTTGTCTAAATATTCAGCAATGGAATATTTAGCTTGATAATGAGAATGGCTCATATTTCCTTCATATACAATAACACCGGCAACATGCGGCTTCTTACTTTCGAAATCATTTTCATTAATTCCATAATTTCCGATTAAAGGATATGTGAAAATGACAATTTGGTCCTTATATGAAGGATCTGTCAATACTTCTTGATATCCGGTCATTCCTGTAAAAAAGACAATCTCTCCAGTGATTGCTTTTTTAATTGATTTAGTCAACAGTTCCCCTTCAAAGACGGAACCATTCTCTAAATGTAGATAGTTTTTCATGTTCTTCACCTCTGTAGATGACGTATATTTATATATAGAATAGCATAATTATTCATTTTATTCTATAAAAATTCATTAAATTTAGATTGTTTGTTTTATTGCTAATACTTTTTTTATTTTCTTAATTGCAGTATCAATCCCTGATTTAGTCGCTGTCAGAGGTGGAAGTAAACGAAGAACATTAGGTCCTGCACTTAATACGAGTAGGCCATCTTCTTGAAGCTCCATTAAAAACGACTGAACATCTTGTTTGCATTCGATCCCGACCATCATCCCAAGTCCACGAATTTCTTTTACTTCTTCTGAATCCTTTAATGCCTTTGTCAATTCACATTCAAGGTATTCAGCTTTTTCCACGACTTCTTTTAAGAATCCCAATTGGAAAATTTCTTTTAAAACAGCTTCTGCTGCTGCAACACTTACCGGATTACCGCCAAAAGTGGATCCATGGCTTCCAGCACTAAAGAATTCTGACAACGTTTCTTTGCCAATCATCGCCCCGATAGGTAGACCATTTCCTAGCCCCTTAGCCGAAGTAATGATATCTGGTTGGATATTAAAATGCTGAAATGCAAATGGTTTGCCTGTACGGCCAATTCCCGTTTGTATTTCATCGATAATAAGAAGTGATCCGTATTTTTTACATTGAGCTTGAATTGCGTCCAAATACGATTGCTGAACAACATGAATGCCGCCCTCTCCTTGAACTACTTCGATCATTACCGCTGCCGTATCCTCATCTACTGCAATTTCTAAAGCATCGTTGTCATTGAATGGCACATATTCAAACGAAGCTAGCATCGGCCCGAAACCAATCTTGATTTTTTCCTGTCCCGTTGCTGCCATCGTTGCAAATGTACGGCCGTGGAATGACTGCAGACATGTGACAATTTTACTTTTTCCTGTAGCTTTACGAGCAAGTTTGATAGCTGCCTCATTTGCTTCAGCGCCGCTGTTGGCAAAGAAAACTTGACCTAATCCTGAGGCATCTACTAGCATTTTTGCTGTCCGTTCCTGTAAAGAACTTTGAAACATATTCGATACATGCCAGTATTTATTAAGTTGCTCCGTAACAGCCTTTTTCACCTTTTCATGACTATGGCCAAGGTTTAAAACTCCGATTCCCGATGTAAAATCAAGATACTCCTTACCTTTTGTACTGATAAGTTTCATCCCATTCGCTGTTTCCGGTTCAATGTTCCACCTTGCATATGTAGGAAATAAAGAACTCATTAAAATACCCCTTCTTCCTGTAGAAATTTCGTTCCGATAAATTGCCCGTTTTCATAGAAGTGATCCTTGCCGCTTACAATCATCACTTTCTCAACTCCTTTATTCAACACCGACAATGCTGTGTTAACTTTCGGAATCATACCGCCATAGATACTGCCATCTGTAATTAAAGCCTGTGTCTCCGTTTCAGTCAGTTTTTCGATAATCTGCTGATTCTTTAAGACCCCTTTAACGTCTGTGACAAATAAGCACATTTCAGCCGAGAGTGCCTTCGCTACAGAACCTGCAGCCATATCCGCATTCACATTTAACTTATTTCCATCTTCTGTAGTCGAAATCGGTGTCAATACCGGGCAATAGCCTTTTTCAAATAGAAGTCCAAGTAATTCCGTATCGACTTGATGAATCTCACCAACAGCCCCTAGCTTCTTTTCATCAATATACTCACCAGTCAGGATTCCGCCGTCCGAACCATTTAGACCGACAGCCTTAATACCATGTGCCTCCAATTTATGGACGAGACATCGATTAGATTTGCCTGCCAACATCAGTTCTACAACTTCCAATACTTCAGTAGTCGTTTTTCTTAAACCATTTTCAAAGACCGGTTCAATTTCATATTTTTCAAGCATCGAATTGATATCAGGGCCGCCTCCATGAACAAAGACAATCTGGTAACCGCGGCTTTGTAACTCTTTAACACTTGTAAAAAACGACTCTGATAACTCGTTAATAATACTACCGCCGCACTTTATGACAAGAATGTTCACTCTTTTCAACACCCCTTATGATCGATAACTTCCGTTTATTTTTACATAATCATAGGTTAAATCACAGCCCCATGCCGTTCCTGATTCATTACCATCTTTCAAGTAAACATTAATGATAATACTTTCATTTTCCAAGTATGCCTTTGCATCTTCCTCAGAAAACTGTATAGGCTCGCCATCTTTCAATACAATGATTTCACCAAATGAAATTGTTGTTTGTTCCGGTTGGAACCCTACTCCGCTTCGACCCATTGCAGCAATAATACGTCCCCAGTTTGCATCCGCTCCAAAAGCAGCCGTTTTCACTAAATTTGAACCAACAATCGTTTTCGCCATCATTTGTGAATCTTGTTTGGAATTCATGCCATGGACATTCACTTCAATTAATTTTGTCGCGCCTTCTCCGTCTTTCGCAATTTGTTTAGCTAAATTTTCAGAAGTCTGTTTTAATAATTCCAAAAATACAGACCATTCTGGGTGCGTATTTGTCAAAGGTTCATTTCTTGCTGCTCCATTTGCTAGGACCAGCACCATGTCATTCGTCGAACAATCACCGTCAACAGTTATTTGATTAAATGTATCATTCGTTATAGAAGATAACGCTTCCTGTAAATCATTCGGTTCAATGACAGCATCCGTTGTAATGAAACCGAGCATTGTAGCCATGTTCGGATGAATCATCCCTGACCCTTTCGCCGCTCCGCCCATTTTCACGCATTTACCATCAATGAATGTTTCATAACCGCAACTTTTAGTTACTATATCCGTTGTTAAAATAGCAGTACCAAAGTCTTCAGCAGCTTCAGCTGTATCTGTTGGCTCCAATAAATCTATGCCGTTTTTAATTTTATCCATTTCCATAAATTCGCCAATAACTCCAGTTGAAGCAACTGCAAATGAATGATCTTCCAAGCCGAACTTTTGAGCAGCAAGCTTTCTCATTTCAATAGCATCCTTTAACCCTTGCTCTCCAGTACAAGCATTCGCACATGCACTATTAACTACTATGCCATGAAGCTTTCCAGTAACTGCTATGCTATCCTTCGTTACATTGATTGGAGCCGCTTGAACTACATTTTGTGTATAAACCGCAGCGGATGATGCTGCAGTTTCTGTATAAATAATTCCAATGTCTTTTTTTGAGTAGCGCAACCCTGCATGAGCGCCTGAGGCTTTGAACCCTTTAGGCATTAAGATGTTTCCTTCTTGAATTTGTTTGATTTCTTCAACTGGCTGTAGTGTATTCATTATTTACCTCCAATAATTTTACGGATATAGTGGGCTGCTCCATAGTCCTGCTGTTTCCTCTAGCCCCATTAATATATTTGCATTTTGAATGGCCTGCCCTGCAGCACCCTTTACTAAATTATCAATAACTGAAACAATCGTTACCTTACCTGTTCTTTCATCATATGCGACGCCTATATCACAAAAGTTGGAACCATACACTTGTTTCGTAGACGGGAATCGATCAAGCGGCTGTACCCGGACAAATGGATGATCCTCATAAACAGTTTCATACAAATCTCTTAGTTCAGCTGTTGAAGTCTGCCGGTTTACCTTAATATACATCGTAGCCATGATACCCCTAGTCATAGGAACAAGATGGGTATTAAATGTTATAGGTTGTAAATCTGATGACCATCTTCCAAGCTGTTGTTCGATTTCCGGTATGTGTTGATGCTGATTCACTTTATATATTTTAAAGTTTTCATTCATTTCACTGTAATGTGTAACGGATGAAAGTGATTTTCCTGCCCCGGACACTCCGGATTTAGCATCAATAATGACATCTGTGGCTGTAGCCCATCCTTCTGTGAATAAAGGAGCAAGACCAAGTAATGCAGCAGTTGGGTAACATCCTGGATTCGCAATAATAGTTGATTCTCTAATTTCTTCAGCATTCCATTCAGCCAATCCGTATACAGCTTTTTCAATAATATGCTGAGGCGCGGCTGTTTTTTTATACCAGTGTTCATATTCACCTGGAGTTTGAAGCCTAAGATCCCCTGACAAATCGATTACTTTAATATTAAGGTCGGAAAATTCCGAAATTAATTGTGAGGAAACACCCGAAGGAGTAGCAAGAAAAACAATATCAGATTTTTTTGCAATTGCTTCCGGGTCAATTTCTTCTAATTTATCTTTCATATGCATTAAATGTGCATTTTCTTCATATAAACTTCGACCAAATTGGGATGACGTATGCAGTGATTTTATTTTCAAATGAGGATGATTATTCAGGAATCTTATCAATTCCACTCCTCCATACCCTGTTGCGCCTACTATTGATACGTTCACAAAAACCATCTCCTAGATTTTAAGTCCCTGCAATTCTTTGATTCTATTATTATAAGACTGAATAAAAATAAAATCAAATGTATTTTTATAAAATTCTAAACTTAAATTTTAAAAACAAGTTCCACTGCGAAAACTTCTAGTTTTATCCAAAGTTGTTGACTACTAGTGTTTTTTCCGTTTAAATCAAATAAGGTAGTAACTGAGTTATAACGGTATCTGAAAGGCGGTTGTAATAAATGAACGAATTTACGTTATCTAATCGAATGCATGCATTTTTTGATAATAGACATCATGTTAAACGTATAGAAAAAGGGTGCCTCCTTTTTCAGGAGAACACCCTTGCTAGTGATTTGTATTACATTTTAAAAGGCAAAGTTGAAGTGAGTAAGGTTGTTCCAGACGGTCGAGAATTGACAATGCGTATTTGTTCAGAGAATGACCTAGTTGGAGAAACTGTCCTTTTTTCTCAGAACCCTAAATATATGATGAATGCAAAAATGTTAGAAGATGGTGTTGTAGCGGTTATTTCTAAAGAATTATTAGAAGAGAAAATCGCGTCGGATAGTCATCTTGCAGTTGAAATGATGACATGGTTATCCGCTCAAAATCGTAAAAATCAGGCTAAATTCCGCGATATGCTCCTGCACGGTAAGAAAGGCGCATTTTACTCCACTCTCATTCGCTTATCAAATAGCTATGGTACTGAAGTTGAAGACGGTATAGTCATCACTCTTCCCTTTACAAACCAAGAGCTTGCTAATTTTTGCGGCACATCCCGTGAGGTAGTCAATCGAATGCTCTCTCAATTAAGAAAAAACAATGTAGTTTCTATTAAAAAAGGACGCATTAAGATACTTAACCTTGAGTATTTAAAGCAGGAAATTGACTGTGAAAATTGCCCAATAGAAATCTGTACTATCGAATAACCCCCCGCCCTCCATAATTAGCAGAGAATACTTCATGTACTGACCAGTACCTTAAATATATATGTAAGGGATTAGATTCATTTTAAAGTCCTTGCTCATCTCTTTCTTTACTGGGTCATTTGATTTATTTTTACTTTAATAAAAATGGATAGTTATTATGATATAGCATTATGAAAATGTATAAATTTAGTATAAAAATACATTTAAGCTAAATTAATTCAAATCAAGACAGGCATTCATGGCCTTCCAACTATACGTAAGAAAATACGGGATGGCATAGTTGCCATCCCGTATTTTCTTATCTATAGACTCTTCAATCACAATAATTTCACATAGTTAAATAAATCATTGTTCTTCTGAGCTCTTTGAAAGTTAGCCGCCAATAAATGACATTTCTATTTTTTCCTGTTTCTTTCTCGTTCCGGCAGCCCGCTCATCTGAATAGCGGTCGTCTCTATGGTTCCAAAGTGAAATGATAAAGTCAGTCAATTCTTCATCTGACATCTCTGAACGAAGCAATGACTTCAAGTCATGTCCTTTTCCATTAAATAGGCATGTATATAAACTGCCATTAGCAGAAAGACGAGCACGGGTGCAGCTTGAACAAAAAGACTCAGAGACGGATGTTATGAAACCTACTTCGGTAGTCGTCCCCTTATAGCGGAAGCGCTTCGCGACTTCTCCAAAATAATCTTCTTCCACCGGTTCCAGCTCGAATTCAGCCTGCAGCATTTCGAGCAATTCTTTTTTCGTAATGACGTTTTTCAACTGCCAGCCATTTGTATGCCCAACATCCATGAATTCTATATAACGTAATTGAATACCCTCTTCTTTGCAAAAACGGGCCATCGGCAGGATTTGAGATTCATTGGTTTCTTTTTTAACAAC
>NZ_JBFUIB010000166.1:0-7434 GCF_056402095.1 Peribacillus sp. P4_C12 | reverse complement strand
GTAACACATCTTCCAGTAAATCCTCAATTTCATCCAAGTGATGGCTAGATAAAATAATAGTACGGGGATAAGCAATATAATCCTTGAGCAATGCTCGATAGAAGTCCTTTCTAACCGCTGCATCCATTCCTGTAGTGGGTTCATCAAAAATTGTTAATGGACAACGGGATGCTAAGCCGATAATCATATTAAAGGTACTTGTTTTTCCTTTTGAAAGCCGATTGTGATAAGATTTTGGATCAAAAGAAAAATAGTCAAACAAGCCCTTAGCTAATTCCCTATCCCAATTTGGATAGAAGTTACCCGCCACTGTTAATATTTCACCAAGTGGTATGGCTGGCGGAAAACTCATTTGGTCGTCCACAAAGATGGAGTTTATGGAGACGTTCAGGCTGTTATATGGTCTTTCGGAAAAAACCTTGACCTGTCCTGACGTTTCTTTGATGAACCCAGCAATAATTTTAAGTAAGGTGGTTTTTCCAACTCCATTTCGACCAATTAATCCCGTTATTTTATTTTCTTCAATTGAAAAAGAGAGCTTATCTAAAACATTTTTCCTTAAATAAGTTTTCGTTAAATCCGTACATTCAATCACCCTCATTGTTCAGCCTCCTGATTATTTGCCACTTTTATCATTTCGATTAATTCTATTTCACTTATTTGTAACCGATTAGCTTCCAAAACCAACTCCCGTACTAATCGCTTCAATGTTTGGTTTTTTCGTTTATTGATGATGATTTCTTTTGCATCACCAGAGACAAACATTCCAAGTCCTCGCTTTTTATACAGGATATTTTCGTCCACCAGAAGATTGAGGCCCTTTGCTGCAGTTGCAGGATTGATCGTATACATTTCAGCTAATTGGTATTGTGAGTACACCTTCCCATCACTCTCAAAATGTCCATTTAAAATTTCTGATTCAATCCAATCTGCAATTTGCACATAAATAGGCTTAGTACTACCCGTATTCAGAATTGTCTCCGCCTCCTCCCAATATAGTGCATTACTGTTGTAATGTAGTGTATAGTAATTTGGAATATATTACAATAACCGTTTTAATTTGTATAGATAGGCTATTTTCTTCCAGTTTGTACTTTTAMAATAGGATTCCATAAACGACCGTTTTTGGTTATAGAAAAAAATTCTCTAAAAATAATCTGTCACTTTGACCGATAATTTGCGTATATTTTAAGTGCTATTTTGCACATCCAACTTTAAAAACCCAGCTACCTTCACATGAGAAGATTAGCTGGGTTTCTTAATTATTTACATCCAATCATTTATAGAACTATTCGGATCCGCCAAGTAAAAAAGCAACTGCTCATTGTTATAGTGATAAGTAAGCTTTTGACGTTATCGCCTGCTTTTCCCCCACTTCACAGTACAGGCGAGTTTCCCCGCATACGGCGTCAAATTGGACAGAACAAGCAGTTAAAAGAATAACAGGAGTTTGTATGTTTTCCTTTCTTAATCTCCTCAATACCTCGATACCACCTAAACCAGGCAACATTACATCTAATTAAATTTGGTCAATTTCTGTTAGAAATGCTGTTTCTAATCCTGATTTACCGTTGTGTTTAACTGTTACTTGATAGCCCTCATACTCCAATTCCATTTTTAAGACACGAGCAATTTGAGTTTCGTCTTTGATTACTAAAATATGTTTTCACTTTTTATTCGCCCCTTCAAAACACCTTAAGGTATTATTTGAGTTTTATTCTCAATTTTAACCTTATCCAAAACAAGCCGTAACATTTCAAACAACAAAAAGTTAAAAGATATCCAGACACCGCCATATACATATCCACCCAAAATATCACTTGGAAGTAAATCGGTCGATGCAATATTTGCAATTGCTAACCCCATTAATAATATTAACCCCATTAAAGGAACGAATATGGACGTATAATTTTTTTTTGAATGACGAATGAGTAAAAATAAGCATGTTCCATAGATAATTATTGTAATAGTAGCATTTATATCAGGAAAATTTGCGGAATGAAATTTCGCAACGAACCCTAATGATTGGAGATAGGAAAAAATCTGCATAATTGATTCATGAAACAGCCTCGCTCCTAAAACCGAAACGATAAGTAGAAAATACTCAAGCAGTCTATTCCTTCTCTTTCTCCAAATGCGGATGATCGTTACCCCAATAATTACTCCAAGTACATAAGGGGATTGAAATACTAACAACCCTTTCATCCAACTCATATATAATGAAGACTTCACTATATATTCAGCAATTACATTAAATTGAGTAAACTCATTATATAAATAGTCTTGAGCCATTCCCAGCATCAAGGTCACCATACCGATTAAAACTAAAGTGAGAAAAATAAGAAAGATTTCTGTTTTTCTTATGGTTTTTAGTCGATTTGTTAACCATTTAATTAAATGAATAAAAAAGTTTTTAATTTGAACTTTATAAAACCGATAAGTGAAATACCCAACTAACAATACCCCAAAAATAATAATAAAAATAATGAAATATTTACTTGCTGAATGATGGAAGGCCTTCCAGTGAGGTCCCAATACTTTTCCTAGAGTAATAAAACAAAATCCCCATAAAAATGAACCTGTATAAGCTGGAATAATAAATTTTCGAAACGACATTCTAGAAATCCCCGAAATATAACCAGTGAAATGTCTAATGCCTGGAATGAAATAAGCAAAGACCAACAGTTTACTGCCAGAACGCTCAAACCAAGCGGATACTTTTTTATATCTTTCTGGTCCCAAATGGATATACTTTCCATATTTTTCAATTAGTTTATACCCTCCTGCCTTACCAATCCAATAGGTTACAGTAATTCCCGCACCACCTGCAACAAAGACTGTCAGGAGTGCCAAAGGGTAATTCATTGTTCCCTGAAATACAAAATACCCAGCGTAGCTCATTAAAAATTCACCTGAAATAGGTAGAGCCATGAGTTCTAGAAAAATCCCTATGAATAATATCAGATAACTGTGCTGTTCAAATAAATTTATTAAGTATGACAAATAAATGCCTCCATTTTTTATAAAAAGAATCTTTTGAGTAAATAATTCTACAACTTTAGATCTAATTACAATTTAGCACGAAAAATGAATTCATTTTCTATGTTAATGAATTTTTAATCTTGTATTAAGTGAAAAAAAGGTTTATGGATAAAATAAAAAAGCTGTACCCTTTCTAAAAAGGTTCCTAGCTTTTTTACAAAGGATAATAAAATTAAAGTTTTTTTACCCTTATAGGACTTACCATTAAGAGTGCGAGTATTAAGGTAATCCACGCATTGCTATATAAAAAGAATCCCATACCAGCCAATGGTAATCCAGCAGCTGGAATAGGTAATCCTTTAAAATACCCAATGGTTGGTTTAACACTAAACTTAGCTAATCTTAATGCTCCCATCGTTGGGAAAAGGATAAATGCCAAAGACGTTAAAATCGATGGTGCTGCTATTGAATGAAATAGAAGTGCAGGAGCAACCCCGAAACTAATAATATCAGCCAAGGAATCCAATTCCACGCCAAATTCACTGTTCACTTTTAATTTTCTCGCAATCCTTCCATCAAGAAGATCTAAAACAGCCGAAAAGAAAATAAAAACGGAAGCTACTTCCAAAAAGCCACTCATAATATTGGTAATTGAAAGTAAACCGAACAATAAATTTCCAATCGTAAATAAATTGGGCACAGCTTTTGCTATCTGATTGAACAAGGTAGTCCCCCTGACGTCGAACAATCTACGCATTTATGTAGCATTTTCGATATATTCTTCCGCTTTTCTTAAATATTAAAGGAAAAACTATCCCTGTGCCCCACACAGTCTTAATACAGAAGCCACCAAGTATCTCACTTGTCTTAAGATAATCCTTACCTAATATTCTTTTTGCATTTTAAGGAATTTTTAATCATTTATTCATAGAACAAAAAGTTTCCTTTTATATACTTAGGTTACCCAATTTTGGATAACAGTATCATATTTGAATTCATGTAGCTGTCAAAAGATATTAGGGGTTTTTCATAATAGTTATTGGTTAAACAATCAGGGAGGTAAAAATGAAAAAATTAGTAGAGGCAACCATGCAAAGAGCCATTCTTATGATTGTGTGTGTTGTCATCATTTTGTCTTGGGGCGGTATTTCCGCATACCAGATGCAACGCGATTATTTGCCTGGAATTAATAAAACTACTCTTTCGGTAAATATGAGAGTACCTGGGTATCAAGCGACTCAGGTAAAGCAAGTGACAGATAATTTGGCAAGTGCCCTCAAAACAGTGGATGGTTTATCCAATGTGGAAACCACTTCTTATGACGGTGGGTAACCACTGTGGGAGAAACAGCGCAGACTTCCTTAATGATTAACTTGGATTTGGATGGGTATCCTTATTTGGAGAGAAATAAAATTAAGTTGTGGGAAACCACTTTAAAGAAAGGAAATTATATATGCAAGAAAACCAAAAAAAAATGAAAATTTTACTTAACAAAGTGCCACAAGTGACGATTTTCTTTTGGATCATCAAAGTTTTGTGTACAACTGTTGGTGAAACATTTGCTGATTACATCAATTTCAACATTGGACTTGGTTTAACTCTTACTACCATTATTATGGGAATTGCGTTTTTTATTGCTTTGTTTTTTCAATTTAAAGCAAACAAATATGTTCCAGCCATTTACTGGGTAACAGTTGTTCTTATAAGCGTATTTGGAACACTGGTAACGGATAATTTGACAGATAATATGGGCGTACCACTTGAGGTTAGTACAGCTGTATTCTCGGTGTTACTAGGACTGACTTTTCTATTTTGGTATCTTAGTGAAAAAACACTATCGATCCACTCGATTTTTACTAAAAAAAGAGAAGTTTTCTACTGGCTTACGGTCCTTTTCACCTTTGCACTTGGAACAGCGGTCGGCGATTTATATTCCGAACAACTTGGTTTTGGTTATCTTAACACAGGAATAGGCGTTGTTATTATTATTGTTCTTGTGTTCTTAGCTTATAAATTTTTGAAACTTGACGGGRTATTAGCTTTCTGGATTGCGTATATTTTAACTCGTCCGCTTGGAGCGTCAATTGGTGATTACCTATCTCAACCAAAAGTAAATGGCGGATTAGGACTCGGGACAACCGTTACGAGTGTGATTTTTCTTATCGCTATTTTAGCAATCATCGTTTTCCTTGCCGTTTCAAAAATTGATACAAATGCTAAAAGTGATATAGCGGAAACAAACCAAAGTAATGCAAATAAGAAACATGTGCTAACACAAACGATTGTTGTACTCGTAATTTTCTTAGTTGTTGGTATAGGTGGTTATAACTGGCGCAGTAATAATATTGCATCACAAGGTGCTGCAGAGCAAGCTACATTAGCGGATCAATTAAATGATTTTGTTAAAATTGAAAATGATATGCTAAACGCTGTAAATAAAAACGACTTTGCTTCAGCAAAAAAAGGCGCTGATAATTTGGAACATCAGTGGGATACACAAGAACCTAAGCTTCGAAAAATTGATAGCACTACATGGACAAAAATTGATGGAACAATTGACTCTGTGTTAGCAGCAGTTCGCTCTTCAAAACCTGATATTAATCAAAGCAAAACAGCACTTAATAATTCACTTAGTGTCTTAAAAGGTGCAAATAAATCAACATCAAAATCTGGTGCCTCACAAACTACATTATCTGGACAGTTAAACGATTTTGCAAAAATCGAAAATGATATACTAAACGCTGTAAACAAAAATGACTTTGCTTCAGCGAAAAAAAGGGCAGATGAATTAGAACATCAATGGGACACACAGGAACCTAAGCTTCGAAAAATCGATGGCGCTACATGGACGAAAATTGATGGAACAATTGATGTTGTATTAGCAGCAGTTCGTTCATCGAATACTGATGTAAACAAGTGTAAAACAGCACTTAACAATTCACTTAGTACCATAAACGCAGCAAATAAATAATAATCTTAGGAATCGCCAATCGCGGTTCCWTTTGCAGTTCAAAGGAATCGACTTTTTTACTTCTTCTTATAGAACTAACTCATCTGATTCTACAATTTAGAACCCAGAACCTTTATAAAAATTAACATATAGTTTTAGTTTGGCTTGCTCAACAAACCTGCCCCTTTAATAGCAAAAAAAAGGAACTGCTGATCAGTTCCGGATGTTTAAAAAAAGCACCCTTTAGTTTAATAATTAAAGTTTAACGCAAAAGGCCAAAAGGCCCTAAGGATCTTTTTATTTCGGTACATTTATGGTAAACGGAACGGTAAATACTTTTCCGTTTTGTTGGAATTGTCCCCAAATTTTATAGAGACCACTCTTAGGGAAACTCGTCATAAATTTAGCATTTGGACCAGTTGCCTTTTCGTCCATTGGATGAACATGTAAATAAAGTTTCAGTATCGCCACTAATTGCTACAACGTGCCCTACTGCCCCTAAATAAGGTTGTAAATTTGTGATAGGCTGTTTCGTTTTAGCATCATTAATCGTGAATGTCATCGTCAAATCCATTCCAGTCATCAAATGGTCAAACTTTAAAGTAACCTCTTTACCATCCACTACTTTTGTTATTTCCTTATCTTCTGTTAACGGCGTAGTCTTCGCTTTGTTTCCTGCTACTGTCACGACATTCGATTTTACCGTTTTGGAACCTTCCTTAGGCGTAAAATCGGCATAAATTTTATACTCTCCACCAGTAGGGAAATTTGGAGTTACAGTAAATAAACCGTTCCCTTTATATTCAGGATGAATATGGTCAAAATAGGATAAATCTTTGCTAACCACAATTAAGTGCATGAGTTTTTCGTGTTCAACCTCAAAATCCTTAATTGGTTTACCGTCCTTATTATTTACCTTAATGTCTAATGGTATTTGTTTGCCATTTTCAGGATTTTCTTTAAAGGAAAATTCTACGTTTGTATTATCTTTTTGGGAAGAGGGTGTCATATCCCCATGATTCATCCCATCATGGTTTGTATCTGTTTGTTTTTTATTTGAGTTTTGGTCCATATTTCCATGGTCCATTGAACCATCTTTAGAACAAGCTGCTAAGAATAATGAAATGATTAGTGAAAAAACAACCATTATAAGAAACTTTCGTTCCATGGTATTCCTCCTATAAATTAGTCTATCCGATATCCTATCACAAAAAATTGCAGAAATTATGCATTTTATTTGTTCCTTCACTCTTATTTGTTATTATTACTTCAATTTAGATTACTGTTGGGGTAACTGTTTCTCTTATTGAACTATCCTGCCCCGTTAGTGCCATAAGAAAAAGCTGCCGCAGCAACCTCCCTTATTGAAGTAAAGACCCGTTAGCTTAAAAACTTTCTCTAAATAAACGGTTTCCAATTAGGGTCTTTTATATCTTTCTCATTTGGCTTTCTTACAAACTCAATACAGCCTTTTTCGCATGCCCCAAACTTAGCGAAGTTTT
>NZ_JBFUIB010000165.1:0-7443 GCF_056402095.1 Peribacillus sp. P4_C12 | reverse complement strand
GTTTGAACGTTACCACCAGAAACGAAAACCAGCTCGGATTTTAAAAGGGCGATTGCCTCATCAGCTTTAGAGCCCACATCTTCTGGGGTCAAGGTCCCTGAACCGTCTACAAAAATTTGGTATCCGTTTTTATTCAAAACAAATGGCTCGCTACTCTCAGACGTTAATGTGCCATTTTTAATTTCAAATTCCGGCAAATCTTCAGATACTGTTTCGTGCATCGCATCAATCCCGTCCACAACCATTGTACCGAAGTAAAAAGCTGAAGGGAGAAAGGCAACAAGGCTTAATAAAAATACAAATAGAATCGTTTTTCCAATTCCTTGGTTTTGAAAGGAAGAGATATCTTTAGGTGAATACAAGCTTACCCATAGTTGTTTGAATATGTTCAATGTTTTCAGCACCTATCTATTGTAATATACCTATCCAATTTTAACTACATGGTAAAAATAAAACAACCTGTATTCTACTTCAATGGTTTCACATATCTGTAAACAGGTAATTATGAAGAGATAGAGGCAAATTATAAATGAAATGTGAAAGGGCGTTTTAATTGTGGATACAATATTTTGGATAATTATAGTCCTGATGTTCATAGTGGGCTTTGTCGGATTAATTTTTCCAGTCATTCCAAGCGTTTTATTTATATTTGGGGGGATTTTGTTATATGGGCTATTTTATTCCTTTGAACCTTTTGGATGGTTCTTTTGGACAGTCCAAATTTTATTTGTCATTCTCTTATTCGCAGCAGATTATATCGCAAACATGGTCGGGGTCAAAAAATATGGAGGGACCAAAGCGGGGGTTTGGGGCAGTACAATCGGGCTTCTTGTCGGACCATTTGTGATACCATTTGTCGGGATATTAATAGGGCCTTTTATAGGCGCATTCCTAGCAGAAATCATCGTCCATAAAAAAGACCCTATTACTGCATCTAAAATCGGCCTTGGTTCCGTTATCGGATTTATAAGCAGTGTGATTACAAAAGGTATCATCCAACTTTTGATGATTGCGTATTTTTTATTCGCGGTATTCTCATAGGAAATAGAATTGAATTGAAAAAGTGAGGCATAAGGTTTGAAACCGTTTCAAAAATTTGATACTCTATTGCTAGCGAGCTTTAGGTATCTTAAGAGAACTAGAGCCCTCAAAAAAACAGCTTACATAGGGAGGAATTTTATTATGGCTTTCGAACTTCCACAATTACCGTATGCATATGACGCATTAGAACCACACATCGACAAAGAAACAATGAACATTCACCACACTAAACATCACAACACGTATGTGACAAACTTGAACAATGCTCTAGAAGGCAACCAAGAACTTCTAAGCAAAAGCGTTGAAGAAATTGTTGCTAATCTTGATGCAGTACCTGAAGCTGTTCGTACAGCTGTACGTAACAATGGTGGTGGACATGCTAACCACTCATTATTCTGGGAAATCCTTTCACCAAACGGTGGCGGACAACCAACTGGTGAGCTAGCTGATGCTATCACTTCTAAATTTGGCAGCTTTGACAGCTTTAAAGAAGAGTTCGCTAAAGCGGCTACTACTCGTTTCGGATCTGGCTGGGCATGGCTTGCTGTAAACAACGGTGAGTTAGAAGTAACAAGCACACCGAACCAAGACAACCCATTATCAGAAGGTAAAACTCCACTTCTTGGATTGGATGTTTGGGAGCATGCTTACTACCTAAACTACCAAAACCGTCGTCCTGAATACATCAATTCTTTCTGGAATGTTGTTAACTGGGATGAAGTTGCAAAACGTTACAGCGCAGCTAAATAATTAGTAGGAATTAAAAAGACGGGAATCCCTTTTACGGGGATTCCCGTTTTTTGTTTATCTCTGTCTACGCCATACAGGCTAGCCAATCGAAGAGTTTCTTTACACTTCTTATAACCCGTTGAGGGGAAGAAAATTCGAGGTAGTAACGGGTTAAGGTAACAAGTGTAAGTTCAACTACATCTCTGTCTACGCCATACAGGCTAGCCAATCGATGAGTTTTCTTTACACTTCTCATAACCCGTTGTGGGGAAGAAAATTCGAGGTAGTAAGCGGGTTAAGGTAACAAGTGTAAGGGCAACTACATCTCTGTCTACGCCATACAGGCTAGCCAATCGAWGAGTTTTCTTTACACTTCTTATAACCCGTTGAGGGGAAGAAAATTCGAGGTAGTAGGTAACAAGTGTAAGTTCAACTACATCTCTGTCTACGCCTTACAGGCTAGCCAATCGATGAGTTTTCTTTACACTACTCGTAACCCGTTACGGAAGAGAAAATTCGAGGTAGTATCGGGTTAAGGTAACAAGTGTAAGGGCAACTACATATCTGTCTACGCCTTACAGGCTAGCCAATCGAAGAGTTTTCTTTACACTTCTTATAACCCGTTGAGGGGAAGAAAATTCGAGGTAGTAWCGGGTTAAGGTAACAAGTGTAAGTTCAACTACATCTCTGTCTACGCCTTACAGGCTAGCCAATCGAAGAGTTTTCTTTACACTTCTTATAACCCGTTGTGGGGAAGAAAATTCGAGGTAGTAACGGGTTAAGGTACCAAGTGTAAGTTCAACTACATCTCTGTCTACGCCTTACAGGCTAGCCAATCGATGAGTTTTCTTTACTTTTTTTCACATAAATACCCTTGTTTTTTCAAACACTAGAGTGGAATTTAAAGGAGAGTTAAAACAATGGGTATTTTAGAGAGATGGATGGGTGAAGCGGGAGCGAAGAAGGATTTGCACCTCCTCTTGCTGATTGGCGGCCTGTACARCCTCAGTATCGCTTTATCCAATACATTCGTTAATGTGTATCTGTGGAAACAATCCGGTCAAATTGTTGATATTGCCGTATATAATCTAACCGTGGTGCTTTTTCAACCGATAACCTTTGTATTCGCTGGCAGATTAGCGAAAAAAGTAGACCGGATCATTGTCCTGCGTTTGGGTGTTATCTTTTTGGCCCTATTTTATTTATCAGTTCTTTTGGTCGGCACACGGGCCACGGATTTCATTTGGCTACTTGGTGCACTGTTAGGGATTGGGTATGGGTTCTATTGGCTTGCTTATAATGTGTTGACTTTTGAGATTACGGAACCAGAAACAAGAGACTTCTTCAATGGATTTTTAGGGATTTTATCTTCATTTGGAGGGATGATTGGTCCCATTCTTTCAGGATTTATCATTTCGAGGCTCGAGAAATTCACAGGTTATTCTATTGTTTTCGGATTATCGTTACTTTTGTTTTCTATAGCAGTGTTTCTCAGCTTTTCATTAAAAAGGCGTCCGGCTCATGGGAAATACTTTTTCATACGGATAATGAAGGAACGAAAAAATAATCGAAATTGGCTTTTAATAACTCGTGCTCACTTTTTTCAAGGCATACGAGAAGGAACATTCATGTTTATCATTTCGATTATTGTTTTTATTCAGACGGATAGTGAACTTGCTTTGGGCAGTTATGGGCTCTTAAATTCAGCTATATCTTTTATTGCTTATTTTGTTGCTTCTCGGTATATAAAACAGCCGATGCGAAAAAAAGCAATTCTTGTTGGGGGAATCCTGTTGTATGCAGGGATCTTGCTAATTGCTTTTGATATCACATTTGGAAGGCTTCTCATTTATGGTGCAATCGTTGCAATCGCCTACCCAATTCTACTCGTACCGTATATATCATTGACTTATGATATTATAGGCCGTGCTTGGAATGCCGCAGAAATGAGAATTGAATATATCGTAGTTCGTGAGCTGTTCGTTCATTTTGGAAGAATCGTTTCTATATTAGGATTTATTCTGTCAGTCATGTTTTTCGATTTAAAACAGATCCTGCCAATATATCTGTTAATCGTCGGGGCGGGGCATACTATGATTTATTGGTTTGTGCGGAAAATCGACATCAATGACCAGAATTGAAAAGAGGCCTTTGAGGCCTCTTTTCAATATCTAAGACTTACGATTTTTGAAATTATGAGCCGTAAGTCACTTTTTATGTAAAGTTCGTTATATGTTTAATATTTCTAGAACACTAAGGTAGAAAAAAATATAAATGTTCTATAGAATGGTATAGGACTATTATGACTAYGTAAAAAGGATGTGTGGCTTAGTGTGAATAAAAAGAAAAAGAAAAAGACGCATGTACCTTTCAGATTGAATATTCTTTTCTTTTTAGTATTTGTTTTGTTTTCTGCTTTAATTTTGCGTTTGGGTGTTGTACAGATTGTGTATGGTGATGATTACCGGCGCGAAATTGAAAGAACAGAGGAAGTGACCGTGAATAATTCGGTGCCCCGTGGGAAAATGTATGACCGTAATTTAAAATTGATGGTCGACAACCAACCACTGGATGCAATTACATATACAAGAAAGCAAGGTACGAAACAAAAAGAAATGGTCGAAACGGCTGAGAAACTTGCGAAGTTGATTGATAAAGATACGGATAAAGTGACGGATCGTGATAAAAAGGATTATTGGATTTTAAATAATCCAGAGCTTGCCGAGAAAAAGATTACGGATAAAGAGAGAAAACAAGTAGAAGAGGGCGAGCTTGAAGAAGGTGATTTGTATAAGCTTCAGCTTGATCGAATTACTGAGAAAGAAATGGAGATTCCTGAAGAAGAAATGGAAGTCCTTGCCATCTATAGAGAATTCGCAAGTGGATATGCTCTGACTCCGCAAATTGTGAAAAACAAGAAAGTAACGAAGGAAGAATTTGCAAAGGTGAGTGAAAACCTTGATTCGCTTCCTGGGGTTGATGTATCAACGGATTGGGATCGTTTCTATACGTATAATAAAACGCTCAAATCTGTGTTAGGGAAAGTTTCTTCTTCTGAAGAAGGATTACCTAGTGAAAGCCTGGACTATTATCTAGCACGCGATTATAGCCGGAATGACCGAGTAGGTAAGAGTTATATTGAGGCGCAATATGAGGATATTCTACAAGGACAGAAAGCTAAGGTAAGGAATGTGACCGATAAATCAGGGAACATTGTGGATTCCGAAGTGATTACAGAAGGTTCGCGAGGAAAAGATCTTATATTGACAGTTGATATGGATTTACAACTTGCAACAGAGGAAATCATTGAAAAGCAATTGATTGCCAAGAAAAGAATGGGCAACACTAAGTTCTTGGATAGAGCTTTTGTCGTTATGATGGATCCTAATACAGGGGAAATATTAACGATGGCTGGTAAGAAATATGAGAAGGATTCAAAAACAGGGAAATCTGCCATAGAGGACTTTGCATTAGGGAATATTACGACTTCCTATACGATGGSTTCTTCCGTAAAAGGTGCAACTGTTTTGACCGGTTATCAGCAAGGAGCTATCCAACCGGGTACATACTTTTATGATACGAAGTTGAAAATCAAAGGTACCCCCGCTAAAGGTTCTTATAGTAACTTCGGGAATATTAATGATTTAACCGCCTTAAAAGTATCCTCGAACGTTTATATGTTTAGGACAGCGATTAATATTGCAGGTGCAAATTATGTTCCGAACGAACCATTAAATATAAGTTCAAGCGCCTTTTCAACTATGCGTAATTCATTTGCCCAGTTTGGCTTGGGTGTCCGTACGGGGATCGATCTCCCGAATGAAATGAGTGGATTCAAAGGTTCGGAAACGTCACCAGGTAAGCTTCTTGACCTCGCAATCGGACAGTACGATACGTACACACCGATGCAGCTTGTACAGTATGTTTCAGCCATTGCGAATGGTGGAAATCGTATGAAGCCGCATATGGTTAAGGAAATCCGTGATCCTGTTGATAATAATGAGGAATTAGGTCCTGTTGCGGAAGACGTTTCACCAACTGTCCTTAATCGTCTTGAGATGAAGGAAGAATGGATAGAACGTGTGCAGAGCGGTTTCGAGRAAGTTGCGATGGAACAAGGCGGAACGGCATATAAGTATTTTGGTAAGAAACCATATACGGTAGCGGCTAAAACTGGGACGGCGCAAGCGTTCTATGATGGTCCGAACCGAGCGGATTATAGCGAACCTCAAGATACGATGAATATCACGTTGGTCGGCTATGCACCTGCTGAAAACCCTGAAGTTGCTTTTGCTGTTGTTGTCCCGTGGGCGTACCAGGGCCATTCGGGTCATGATATGAGTAAAGTAATTGGCGAAGAGATTATGGATACGTATTTCAAACTGAAAAAAGAGCGTGCTAAGAAAGGGAAGACTGAAGAAACGACTGAGTTGAAGGTAGAGAATGGTAAAGAGGTTCAAAAAGAGCAGGCTGAAATAAGAAATAGTCAGGAAAATGAATAAAAAGTCATAAAACACGTTTTTGGGTAAAACCGAAAGCGTGTTTTTTTGTCATAAAGTAAAATTGCTCCGTAGTGTCATGCTATCAGTATGCCTCGACCTTTGCACTTTCCCCTTATGAAAAAGACCTATAATCACTTCAGTTGGAGTTGGAGTAATTTCCCTCTCATGTAAACAGGCACTGGGCACAAAATAAGAGAGTGATTAATGGAAAAGATACTGTTGTTAATTAGTACCATATTACTTTCTGACTACCTTTACAATATATAAACAATTATTTACTTAATGTTTACAATTGCTTTAAACGGAATTTACAGTCAAAACGTATGATGTGTTTGTAGGACAAAATATTCATATAAAATTCTTAGGGGGATTTACAAATGAGACGTTTCAAATTTATGGCAATGACTGCAGTAATGGGTGGAGTAATAGCAGTGGCAGCTGGATGTGGATCAAATGATACTTCAAACAGCGGTAAAGGAAATGAAACGGCTTCAGATAAACTCAAGGGCGAAGTGATTATGGATGGTTCATCGACTGTATTTCCAATCATGGAAGCAGTTGCTGAAGAATATATGGCGGCACAACCTGATGTTAAAGTATCTGTAGGATCATCGGGAACAGGTGGAGGATTTAAAAAATTCATCGCTGGAGAAACGGATCTAACTAATGCGTCCCGACCAGTCAAAGACGAAGAAAGTGCGTTACTTGATGAAAAGGGAGTTAAGTATACAGAAATGAAGCTTGCGTTTGATGGTATTTCTATCGTTGTCAATAAAGATAATGAGTTCATCGATAAAATGACAGTTGACGAACTAAGAAAGCTTTGGGTTGACAATGGATCAGTGAAGAAATGGTCTGATATACGTCCGGAATGGCCGAAGGAAGAAATTAAATTTTACTCTCCGGGAACTGATTCTGGCACATATGATTATTTCAACGAAGTTATTTTAGAGGAAAAACCAATGGTCGAAAATGCGACTCTTTCTGAAGATGATAACGTTCTTGTACAAGGCGTAGAAGGTGACAAAAATGCGATTGGTTTCTTCGGATTTGCTTACTATGCAGAAAATAAGGATAAATTAAAAGTTGTATCCATCGATAATGGTAAGGGTGCTGTTGAGCCTACACATGAAACGATTAAAAGCGGAGAGTATGCACCACTGTCTCGTCC
>NZ_JBFUIB010000164.1:0-7485 GCF_056402095.1 Peribacillus sp. P4_C12 | reverse complement strand
GCGTTAAACCATTTCACTTTACCTTGTTCCATTGTTGTTGCCTCCTAGTGTGAATCCACACAATGTGTTACTACCCTTGCTCAATCTTCAGACGAAAAGTGTTTCACTTATCAATCTTCCCGAACAAAAATAATTCTTATTAAATATAACAGATAATGTCGGAATCTGCAAGCTAACATAGTAAGATTATTTTTTGTGAAATTGCTATGAAGATTCGTTAATATCCTTTCTTGTAATTAAGTAAATTTGTTGTAAGGTTTTTACCGTTGAGATAGTTCCTCAAATTGGGAATGAAAATATCTTCAATCAATCGTTTGTCGTAATATTCAGTGTTTCCGGATGTGTGTGGCGTGATGATGACATTGTTCATTTCCCATAAAGGGCTACTTTCCGGAAGTGGTTCAGTTTCAAACACATCTAGTCCTGCACCTGCAATCTGCTTGTCCTTAAGCGCTTGAATCAATTCATTTTGAACAACGAGAGATCCTCTTCCAATATTAATGAAAAAAGCGGAAGGCTTCATTAACTTGAATTCGTTTGTGCCGAACATATCCTGTGTTTCTGGAGTCAAAGGTAATGTCACGACAACATAATCACACTTAGGGAGAAGATCATTCAATTGTTTCTGGGTGAACATCTCATCGACATATTCTTCTGGTTTACCAGAATGACGAACCCCTAATACGGTCATTCCAAAAGCCTTGGCAATTTTAGCTGTTTCCTTCCCGATTTTTCCAACCCCAATGATGCCTATAGTCTTTTCGTGAATTTCCTGCTTCATATCAGCGTGGTGCCAAGTCTTTTCCTGCTGTTGCTTAACATATGTATCTATTTTTCTTGTAAAGGCGAGCATTAGGGCGAAAATGGTCTCTGAAATGGGATATGCATGGACACCATTTGCAGTCGTAATCTGCACATTCTTTTGTTCTAATTTTTCCAGTGGCAAAGCATTCACTCCAGCACTCCATGTCTGGATCCATTTCAATTCACTTGCTTCATATAATATAGATTCGTACATTTCTGATTTCCAGCCAGCGATTATTTCCGCATCGTTTATATGATCCTGCCATATTGCAGGGGCTCTTCCACTAATTACAGTCCAATCGGGAATCAATCCTTTAACTTGCTGCAATAAATGTTCATTCAGGTTTTGGGTAATAATGAGTTTTTTATTTGGCATAATCATCATCCTCTATCATTTTTCTGAATTATACGTAAGTTTTGAGAATAATTCAATTGGAAACAGTGATTACTAAGCAATCTTGATATAATACAAATATCTAACAAGGATGGGGTGTAATCATGAAGGTGAAGGATATATATGGGCAGCTACCAACTTTAGAAACAGAACGTTTAATTATGAGGAAAATCACTATGAAGGATGCTGAAGATATGTATGCATATGCTTCCGATAGTGAAGTATCTCGTTTTGTCACGTGGGAACCGCATCGTTCACTATCTGATACAAAAGATTTTATCCAATTCGTGTTACAGAATTATGAAGATAATAAGCTTGCTCCATGGGGAATTGAATACAAGGACAATGGTGAGTTTATTGGTACTATCGACTTTGTTTCATGGCATTTGAATCATCAAATCGCTGAAATAGGGTATGTCCTTGCTCCACAATATTGGGGAAATGGCATGATAACGGAGGCTGCCAAAAAGGTAATAGAGTTTGGTTTCGAAAATATGAATCTTGTTCGTATTCAGGCCCGCTGCTTTGTGGATAATCTTGGTTCAGAACGGGTCATGCAAAAGTCTGGAATGTCTTTTGAAGGTATTTTGCGAAAAGGTATGTTTGTTAAAGGTAAGCATGAGGACCTGAAATTATATTCAATTATTAAATAATCATACATGAATGAAAGGATTACGAAAAATCTATAAGGGTTGCTGTACTTTTAAAGGGATGGACTTATAAATGTTGAAGAAGTCAAACCAAATCTTAGGTTACTCACTGTTTCCGTCTATGTGAAAATTCTGGAAAACACTCATTTCCCATTTTATCAAGAATAATAGAAAGGAAACTGACAGCCTTCAATTTGCATTTCTAGCTCTCGCAAATTTTGACGAGGAATATTCCCTGGCTCTTTGAAGATATGAAATTTAAAAACAAACAAAATGTGCAAATAATCATTCAAAAACTATACAAAACGTCTAATGTAAAAAGTCCGTTTAAAAAATATAATAAAACTATGAAATCGGGTTGAAATGGAGGGTGTCTTAATGGCAGTTATTAATGATGTAGAAACGTTGAAAAATTATATAGGTGGCAAGTGGGTAGAATCCACAACCTCAAAACATGAAGAGGTGCCTAATCCGGCAACAGGAGAAGTGTTGGCGATTGTACCGCTTTCCACAAAAGAAGATGTCAATCAAGCAGTTCGGGTGGCAAAAAATGCTTATAAAGAATGGAAAAAGGTAGCTGTACCTAAAAGAGCTCGCTTCTTATTTCGCTACCAGCAATTGTTGATTGAAAACTGGGATGAGCTTGCGAAGCTCGTCACCATTGAAAATGGAAAAAGCTATACAGAAGCATATGGTGAAGTTCAACGTGGCATTGAATGTGTGGAATTCGCTGCAGGTGCGCCAACCTTAATGATGGGCAGCCAGCTTCCGGATATTTCTCCGGGTATTGAATCGGGCATGTACCGTTATCCAATGGGAGTAGTAGCAGGCATTACTCCATTTAACTTCCCAATGATGGTKCCRTGTTGGATGTTCCCRCTTGCGATTGCYTGTGGAAACACATTTATTCTAAAACCTTCTGAAAGAACGCCTCTCCTAGCCAACCGTCTTGTTGAGTTAGTAACAGAAGCAGGTGTTCCAGATGGTGTTGTAAATATTGTCCATGGGGCACACGATGTGGTGAATGGGATATTGGAGCATGAAGACATTAAAGCAGTATCTTTTGTTGGCTCCCAGCCAGTTGCTGAGTATGTATATAAAACAGCAGCTGCTAATAAAAAACGCGTTCAGGCTTTATCAGGAGCAAAAAATCATTCAATTGTAATGCCTGATGCAGATCTGGATAATGCAGTAACCAACATTACCAACGCTGCTTTCGGATCTGCAGGTGAGCGCTGTATGGCCGCTTCAGTAGTTGTTGCAGTAGGAGAAGTGGGAGATCTGCTTGTAGAAAGATTAAAGGCAGCAGCTGATGAAATCAAGATTGGGAATGGAATGGATAAAGAAGTTTTCCTTGGCCCAGTCATTCGTGATACTCATAAAAAGAGGACGGAACAATATATTGAGATTGGTGAAAAAGAAGGGGCGGTTCTCCTTCGTGACGGTCGAAATGAAGGTGATCAGGAAAACGGCTATTATGTAGGACCAACATTATTTGATCATGTTAAAACAGATATGAAAATTTGGAAGGATGAAATTTTTGCTCCTGTTTTATCAATAGTGCGGGTTAATACACTTGAGGAAGCAATTGAATTAACTAACCAATCCGAATTTGCTAATGGTGCCTGTCTCTATACAGATAGCGCGAAAGCTGTCCGTGAATTCCGTGAAGAAATTGATGCTGGAATGCTAGGGGTGAATCTTGGTGTACCTGCTCCGATGGCGTTCTTTCCATTCTCCGGCTATAAAAGCTCATTTTATGGAGACCTGCATGCAAATGGAAGAGACGGCGTAGAATTTTACACAAGGAAAAAAATGCTAACAGCAAGATACTGATATAGAAAGGAGGTCGACGCTATTTATGGTCGGCCTTCCTTTATACAATTATAAGAGGAGTGGGGATTATGCAGGTTRAAAAACAAGGTCAAGATCTTAAGACGATAGATGAAAAATATGTTTGGCATCATATGAAAGGAGCTGGACCGAATCCTGGGACAATGGTCGTTCAAAAAGGGGAAGGGGCATGGATCACGGATGTTGATGGAAATCGTTATCTTGACGGGATGTCAGGATTATGGTGTGTCAATGTTGGTTATGGACGGACAGAACTAGCAGAAGCAGCTTACGAGCAGTTGAAGGAACTTCCTTATTCTCCTTTAACAAACAGTCACATTCCCGCTATTAGACTTGCTGAGAAGTTAAATGATTGGCTGGGAGGAGATTATGTAATTTTCTTCTCGAACAGTGGTTCAGAAGCAAATGAAACCGCTTTTAAAATTGCCCGTCAGTATCATCAGCAAAAGGGTGAACATGGACGCTATAAATTCATTTCCCGTTATCGTGCTTATCATGGAAATTCAATGGGAGCGCTTGCAGCGACTGGGCAGGCACAACGGAAGTATAAATATGAACCACTTGCGCCAGGGTTTCTTCATGTCTCACCTCCTGATTTATACCGAAATCCAGAAGACGAAAGCGGTGAAAAAAGTGCTGCGGAAATTGATTGTGCCATTACATGGGAATTAAGTGAAACGGTAGCGGCAGTTATTATGGAACCAATTATTACTGGCGGAGGGATTCTGATGCCTCCTGATGGATATATGAAAAGGGTTAAAGAAATTTGTGAGAAAAATGGAGTTCTTCTTATTTCAGATGAAGTTATTTGCGGTTTTGGCCGTACTGGGAAGAAGTTTGGATTTATGAATTATGATGTTCAACCAGACATCATTACGATGGCAAAAGGGATTACTAGCGCTTACCTGCCGCTTTCCGCTACAGCTGTAAAACGTGAAATTTATGAAGCGTACGCTGGTTCCGAAGAATATGACCGCTTCCGACACGTAAATACATTTGGTGGCAATCCTGCTTCCTGTGCCTTGGCTTTGAAAAATATGGAGATATATGAAAATGAGAAACTAATTGAACGGTCCAAAGATTTAGGTCTTCGTTTGCTACAAGAATTAGATGAAATTAAGTCTCATCCAAATGTTGGAGATGTCCGTGGCAAAGGTTTGTTGGTTGGAATTGAACTTGTAGAAGATAAACAAACAAAACAACCGATTGATATTTCCAAAATCAATAAAGTAATTGCATCGTGCAAAAATAAAGGACTCATCATCGGCAAGAATGGTGATACCGTTGCTGGTTACAATAATGTCCTGACGCTTGCACCTCCGTTAAGTATTACTGAAGAGGATTTTTCTTTTATTGTAATGACGGTAAAGCAAGTATTAGCTGAACTGTAAAAAATATTAATAAACAGTGGGAACAGAATCTATTTTTCTTCTGTTCCTTTTTTGTATATAAAAGTATGTTATCTCCGTTCCTTGAAAAGTACTAGAGGAGTGATGAGAAACTAGAATGCACTAAAAATTGTAGGGTTATATGATTTATATCACCAATTTATAGGAAAGTCAGATGCAATCTGCGCTCTAATTTTCCTGATTCTTTCTTCCTTGAAATCTTGGGAAATTACGAAAAAATCCCAAAGTATATCTTGTGTACTCAAGGTTTTGTTATTGTCTAACTTTAGACGGATATTGTTCTTAGACCTTGAAACTCTTATCTTTAGGAAATCACACAAGGCATGTTTCAGGAATACGAAAACCATCACCGTTTCACATTATTTTCCTATCGTTATAGAACTTATTATTTTTTTAATTAAAGGCAATAAATAATAATATTCCTAATTTAAGAAGGTTGGTTGTTCTTTAATGAACTGAAATGATGAATAAGGGGGGATCTGGGTTGAAGGTATCAATTTTGTACACCTTTTCTATGCTTAGTTCATTGGTAATCGTTTTTTCGTTATTACCAAATAATGTGCTGGTGGCAACAGCAGAGAATGGAATCAAGCAAATCACGATTTTTCACACCAATGACATGCATGGCCATTTGCTGAATAATTCGAATCAGATTGGTATTGATATTATTGCAAGTATGAAAAATATGGAATCGAATTCTCTGCTGATTGATGCTGGGGATGCAACCCAGGGCCTTCCTTTTGCTAATTTAAGAAAAGGTAAAGATGTGATTGCCTTAATGAATGCAGCTGGTTATGATGGTATGGCTTTGGGGAATCATGAATTTGATTTTGGCTTGGAACAAGTGTTAAAGAATGTGGCACTTGCTAAATTTCCTGTTATCTCAGCCAACACGATATATAGGGGCAAACCACTTCTTGCAGGTATAAACGGAAATAACGGGGCGTTCTTCATTAAAGAAATTAATGGAGTAGAAGTAGGGTTCTTTGGAATTACCACTCAAGAAACCGCGTATAAAACTAACCCGAATAATGTGAAGGGAGTTACATTTGAAGATCCTTTAAAAACTGCACAAAATCAGGTCGACAAGTTAGAAAAAGCAGGAGCAGATGTTATTGTCGGTATTGTTCATATAGGTAATGAAACTTCCAGTAAATTGAAAAGTGAAGATGTTGCAATTGAAGTAGATGGAATTGATGTTTTATTGGATGGTCACAGTCATACTCTCATTAATGAGCATGTGAATGGAACATTGATTGCTCAAACCGGCAGTGCAAGTGCAAATGTAGGCAAAGTGGACATTACTCTAAAAAATGATGAAATAGTCGAAGCAAAAGAAACCTTGATATCTAAAACAGAATCTTTGACCTACAAGTCTGAAGTCGAAGTGGCTAACTTCACTAAAAAAATCAGTGAATCACAAGGTACGAGCTTTAATCAAGTTGTTGGCCGAACTGAAACCCCTCTTTGGGGTGCGACAGTAAATGGGATTGCTATCGGCAGGATTAGTGAAACTAACCTAGGAGATTTGATTGCGGATTCAATGGTTTGGTCTGCTTCGTCACAGGTTAAAGAATCCAGTTATGAAAACCAGCCGATTGTCTCCTTGATAAATGGGGGAGGCATACGCGATTCGATACCTGAGGGTATTATTAACCGAGGACAAGTCATTTCAACCCTCCCTTTTGGTAATATTTTATTTCTCAAAGAAGTTAGTCCTGCTATTTTATATGATGTACTGGAAAATGGTGTTTCAAAAATAGAGAGCGTTAATCCGAAAACTGGGTTTATTACCGGTGTGGATGGAAGGTATCCACAAATTTCAGGAATGCGATTTGAATTTGATCCATCGAAAACCGCTGCCAATACGACAGACACTACAAAGCCGTTTACAAAAGGGGAACGGGTCACTAAAATCATTTTACTTGATGCAGAAGGGTCAGATGGCGAAGTATTAAATCGTTCAGACACTACGACAAAAATCGTACTTGCTTCAAATAATTTTGAAACAGCCGGTGGAGATGGCTATACAATGCTAAAAAGCCTAACTAATATTGGTGAAGGTGCTTCATTGGATATAATATTTGAAGAGTACATTACAAAGTTGACCAAAGCGGGGGATGGAGTTTTTTACTATCCGGTAAGCAAAAGTAGGTCAAGGGCAGTTACTTTTCATGTGTACTATCCTTATACTGCAGCTATAACAATCAAAAAAGGCAGAGAGATTGTCGCTAATAGTGAAGTGGTGTATACGATTGATAAAGGGGAACCATTTAAGGGGAAAACAGATGAAAAAGGGATTTTGACTATTGGTCATATCAAATCAGGACCACATTCAATAGCTATCTCATCTAAAGGATTATCAACGTATATT
>NZ_JBFUIB010000163.1:0-7504 GCF_056402095.1 Peribacillus sp. P4_C12 | reverse complement strand
CAATGTATCAATCGAGAGACGCGCATGAACAAGCGATTCAAGATGCAAAGCATGCAGGCTTTCATAATTTGGCAAACGATTTGCAAATGGAATATTATACGACCATTCCTTTTTTAGAAAAAGCACTTGAAACACATGGATTTAAAGTGACCTTTGAGCGCTGCAATCAATTTGTCTGGATTATGGAGGCTGAAAAATTATAGGAAGAGGTTTTTACTAATGAAGGTAGCCATAATCGGAGCAATGGAAGAAGAAGTTACGATTTTACGTGATAAATTGGAAGGTTTGGAGCAGGTTACGATTGCCGGATCCGAATTCAACACAGGGACACTGAACGGCATTGAGGTCATTTTACTTAAATCGGGAATCGGTAAAGTGAATGCTGCGATGTCCACAACGATTCTTTTAGAAAAATTCAAACCGGATGCGGTCATAAATACTGGATCTGCAGGAGGTTATCATCCAGCGCTTAATGTAGGGGATGTGGTCATTTCAACAGAAGTGCGCCACCATGATGTTGACGTGACAATCTTTGGCTATGAATACGGTCAAGTACCGCAATTGCCAGCAGCATTTATCCCGGACGAGAAGCTTTTTGCTATCGCAGAAGAAGCGGCGAAAGAAATTGAAGATATTCAAGTGGCGAAAGGTTTGATCGTGACGGGAGATTCTTTCATGAATGATCCTGTTCGGGTTGAATTCGTCAGAGGGAAATTTACAGATTTATACGCGGTGGAAATGGAAGCGGCAGCTATTGCTCAGGTAGCACACCAATTCCAAACACCGTTTGTTATCATTCGTTCCCTTTCAGATATCGCTGGCAAGGAGTCGAATATTTCCTTTGATAAGTTCTTAGAAACGGCGGCGCTACATTCAACCGCTCTGATTTTAAAAATGGTAGAAAAAATGAAATAAATGTTAGCGATCAGCGGAAGCCATTCCGTTGATCATTTCTTTATATGTATAACACACTAAATCGGTAGGTAAACTCTGAAAGGATGTCCAAATATGAAGGTCTTTCAAAACATTCATGATTTGATTGGCGAGACGCCCCTTATGGAAATCACCCATTTCCCCCTTCCAAATGAAGTCCGGGTTTTTGCGAAGCTGGAATTCTTTAACCCTGGGGGCAGTGTGAAGGATCGGCTTGGTCAGGAACTTTTAACGCAAGCGTTTCTGTCAGGAAGAGTAAAGGAGGGCGGAACCATCATCGAGCCGACAGCTGGAAATACTGGGATTGGATTGGCTCTGGCGGCGATTAACCGTGGCGTGGATGTAATATTTTGTGTACCGGAGAAATTTAGTACCGAGAAACAGGAATTGATGCGAGCCCTTGGTGCAAAAGTGATTCAGACCCCGACAGAGGAAGGAATGACAGGAGCGATTGCTAAGGCAAAGGCGTTGCTGGCCGAAATTCCGGATGCCTATTGTCCTCAGCAGTTTGCCAACCCGTCAAATCCGGATGCGTATTATAAAACGCTAGGACCGGAAATTTGGGAGCAACTGGATGGCAATGTGGATGTGTTTGTTGCCGGTGCCGGGACGGGAGGGACCTTCATGGGGACATCACGTTATTTAAAAGAAAAAAATCCAGCGGTCAAAACCGTTATTGTTGAACCAGAGGGATCAATTTTAAGCGGAGGCAAAGCTGGGCCTCATAAAACAGAAGGGATCGGCATGGAATTTTTACCTCCCTATATGGATGAAACGTATTTTGACCAGATTCATACGATAAGCGATAGTGATGCGTTTCAGATGGTGAAGGAATTGGCAATCAAAGAAGGCCTGCTTGTTGGGAGTTCTTCCGGTTCGGCGTTTGCCGCGGCAATGATAGAAGCGGAAGAGGCTGCTCAAGGGACAAATATTGTTGTGATTTTTCCGGATTCTAGTGAACGTTACTTAAGCAAAAAAATTTATCAGGGAGGCTTGTGAAATGAGAAAAAAAACACAATTAATTCATGGTGGCATTTTTGGTGATGAAAAAACAGGTGCGGTTTCGGTGCCGATCTATCAGGTAAGCACCTACAAGCAGGATGGTCCAGGAGATCATCGAGGCTATGAGTATTCCCGTACCGGTAACCCAACCCGCCATGCCCTGGAGGAATTAATCAAGGAGCTTGAAGAAGGGAAAAGAGGATTCGCCTTCGGTTCAGGAATGGCAGCTATGACGGCGGTGATGATGTTGCTCAATCAAGGTGATCATGTATTACTGACCGATGACGTATATGGAGGTTCTTTTCGAATCATGACAAAAGTGCTGAACCGGTTCGGCATAGAAGCGACCTTCGTCAATACGAGTGATATTCACACTATCGAAAAAGAAATCAAGTCTAATACAAAAGCATTGTTCATTGAATCACCGACGAATCCATTATTGAAAATTACTGATCTTGAATCGGTATCTAAAATAGCTAATGCAAACGGCTTGCTTACTATTGTGGATAATACGTTCAGTACGCCATACTGGCAAAATCCACTTAACCTTGGAGCAGATATCGTACTTCATAGCGCGACGAAGTACCTTGGGGGGCACAGCGATGTTGTAGCGGGTCTTGTCGTGGTGAATGATGAAAAACTTGGTAATGACCTTCATTTCATCCAAAACTCTACAGGGGGCGTGCTAGGGCCTCAAGATTCATGGCTGCTGATGCGTGGTATGAAAACGCTTGGCATCCGGATGGAAGAGCATGAAAAAAACACTTCTCAAATCGTTCGTTTCTTAAGCGAGCATAAAGGTGTTTCAAAAATCTATTATCCAGGTCTTGAAAACCATCCAAACCATGACATTGCCAAAAAACAATCACGTGGCTTTGGCGGTATGGTTTCATTCGATGTTGGTAGTGCAGAAAAGGCCGAACGTGTGCTGGAGAAAGTAAAATACTTTACCCTTGCTGAAAGCCTTGGTGCAGTGGAGAGCTTAATCTCGGTTCCAGCTTTGATGACGCATGCCTCTATTCCGGCAGATCGCCGTGCTGAACTTGGAATCACCGATGGATTAATTCGTATTTCCGTAGGTCTTGAAGACGCGGAAGACTTAGTGGAAGACTTGGAACAGGCGCTAAGAGGTTAAACGGACAGTATCATCTTCTCGGCTTACTGCCATTATTTACACCGTATCATTTGGAATAAATATGGTAGAATGAGATATCGATTACTTACTAGCTTGAAAGAAGGTGGAAATGGCATGAAAAATCGTAAAAAACAAACGGCTGCAGTCCTACGATCAAAAAAGACGGATTTTAAACAATTTGCGATTACCTTGCTATGTGTGGGCTCGTTCTTTTATTTAGGAACCATACTCCCTTCTGTTGAAAAAACGATGGTTTCCACGAATGTCTATATGGGAGCCACAATTTTGTTCCTCGGTATGTCTATTCTATTTTTCAGATTATCTAATAAATATAAAAAGATTTTGGCAGAAATGGATGACCATGACTCTTTAAAACAATAAAAGCAAGCCTGATTCTTCGTAGATGTTGACGGAGAATCAGGCTTTTTTGTTTTTCAAACATCTAGAGAAAATCAATAACAGGATAGGGCTGCTTTTTCATACTATTTTCCTCCCTAAGCTGTGAATTTCTAATGAAAATAGGAAAAAAGAAAGAACTTTCGAAAAAATAGGCAAAAGCCGTTTACAAAAATGCCATTTGTGGATATACTTACCAGGTAATAAAAAATATTCCAAAGGAGGTCGAGGAAAATGAAATTGTATCTACAAGGATCCATCACTAATCAGATTGGCTTGTCTGTTTCAAAGAACAATCACATACTATTCGACCTGTGCCAAGCGGAATATTTCTAAAGCAATTTTGGCTTTATTAATCATTCAAACATAGCGGCCGCAGGGAGAAGTCTTTTACCTGCGGCCTTTTTATATTCTCTTAAAAATCCCGCAGGAGGAAGTAACTTTCTGCGGCCTTTTTATGCCTTTTTTGGTAAGCCGCTCCCTTAAAGGAGGTGATATTATGACACTGAATATGCTATTTTTTACAATCACAATTAAAATGAAAAAAATGACTGCTGAAGAATGTTTGCAACAGGAGAGAATTCACAAGCTTCGTGAAGAGCACTTAAACAATGCAATGAAGCATCGTCCTTTTTTCTAAGACTGATATGTATGGTTATCCGTTAGGATTTATAAATTTTAGGAAAGGTGGAGGTAAATATGATTAAATGGGTTTATTTAAAAGGAGATAAGTATTGTTATTGGAATGAGAAGGATACCGGCTAATGGATTTGTTTACCTTTCACAGTATTGCCATGGTTTGTATGTATATTGTTCAAATAAGCAACGGTTAAGAGCAGCGGAAACATGATAAATTGAAGATAAGTTAGATATGGGGAGTGATTCTTGATGTTCTCAATGGTAATGATCCTTATTTTTACTACTGTCATCGGAACTGTAATCGCTGTAAATGTTTCCGTCGATGCCGATCAGCCGCTTCACAGTTTGAAGTAATAATGTAAAGTAGAAAACTCGGCATTTCAGCCGAGTTTTTTATATGCTTTTATCAGCAGCAAGGACCGAATCCGCCGTCTCCAAACCCACATCCCGGCAGCCACCAAAAGCCGAATATGAGCAATAAAATCAAGAGGACAATAAATAGGCCATACCCAAACCCGTAACATCCTCCTCCATAACAAGGTGCTGGACCCGGCGGATAACCATAGTTATACCCGTATGGTCCATAGTTATATCCCATAGTAAAACCCCCTCTCCCTAAAAATTCACTATCATTATATGAATGTTTGTAATTGTCCGATTGGGATTTCAACCATTCTTGTTTTAGACATTTTTTTACTTTCATGATTTCTTTTAGTGGTACAGACACGAACAAGCCCACTGTTGCATAGGTATGAATAGGGAAACCAAAGAAACGGGAGGATGAGACCAATGCCCGGAATACTTACAGCTGTAGGCTATATTATCAAAGAATTTTACTTATTAGTTTCCTATGTAAAAAACAACGCTTTTCCCCAGCCCTTGTCATCCCAGGACGAAAAGAAATACCTGAAGCTCATGGGTGAGGGTGATGGTGATGCCCGTAACATTCTTATCGAGCATAACCTCAGGCTTGTTGCCCATATCGTCAAGAAATTCGAGAATACAGGCGAAGATACAGAGGATCTGATTTCGATTGGGACAATAGGCTTGATAAAAGCCATTGAAAGTTATTCCGATGGAAAGGGTACGAAGCTGGCCACATATGCAGCACGTTGTATCGAGAACGAGATCCTGATGCATTTACGAGCAACAAAAAAAACGAAAAAGGATATTTCATTACATGACCCGATTGGTCAGGATAAAGAAGGAAACGAAATCAGTTTAATTGATGTGTTGAAATCAGAATCAGAAGATGTCATTGATACGATTCAGCTCAATATGGAAATTGAAAAGGTGAAAAAGTATATTGATATTTTGGATGAACGGGAAAAGGAAGTCATTGTTGGCCGGTTCGGACTAGATTTAAAAAAGGAAAAAACCCAGCGGGAAATTGCTAAAGAACTTGGGATTTCCCGTAGCTATGTATCGCGTATTGAAAAACGTGCCTTGATGAAGATGTTCCATGAATTTTATCGAGCGGAAAAAGAGAAAGAAAAGAAAGCAAAAGGATAAAAATCATTTTTTAAAACAAAAAGAGTGCGGGTCAAACTTCCCGCACTCTTTTTGTTTTAATATTTATTTCTGAATAGTTCTGCAAAGGCATGATAAATCTCAATACCTTGGGAAAGGAACAGACGTGAAGCAGTTAAAGAAAAGACACCAATCATTATTAGGCGGAACCACATGTTCATCACTCCTCGATTTTATTTTTTTATAAAATCTTAGAGTTTGTGGATACGTAATTCGCCTGGAAAAAGACTGGGCTGAGAAATCTCCGTCGAAGATTTGAGTGAAAATAAAGAAAATTAAAAATACAAAATTCGAAAGTAAGAAAAAGGATAACGTCCTGCCAGGAACCTAAGAAAGGTATGAACGGGAGCTTTTTCTCGGCCTTATCCCAGTGATGAACATCAGTGTGTTCTTCAAGGTTTAATGGCTGTGTGTGATGTTGAAGAGGTATATGCATTGTCCAAAGAAGCAGGGTAATGGCTGACAGCTGGATAAATAGTTTCATGTAAACCTTCCCCTTTCCTAAGGATATAACCATAATAACATGCTTTTAATTATGGATATAGAAAAATGTTTTAAAAAATTACTGAAAATTCTTTTTAGTTAGAAAAATATAGGTGAAACCTCTATAATAGGTATATTGATAAAAGGGGGCAAACAGAAAATGGAATATTCTCTAACATGGGATTTGGATATCTTTTTTAAAGGAGGAAGCTCTTCTAAGGAATTCCTGCTTTTTTTAGATGAAATCAATCAAGAGGTTCAAGAATTTGACCGTCTTGTAAGCAAGATAAATTCAGAAGAAAATGATGAAATCAGTTTGATCCAGGCATTTGATCTTTATAAAAATTTAAATATGAAATCGAGACAGGCTAGCGCCTTTATAGGATGCCTGGAAGCTCAAAATGCACAGGATAAAAAGGCAGGTCAACTGCGAATAAAACAAATGAAGAGTGTGGCGTCACTAAAAACGGTGGTAAGTAAAATGGATGAAATGCTACTGGAGCTTGATGAGGTGTTTTTTCAGAGTATCCTTAATAAAGAGCCGTTGAATGAACTGAAATATGTATTGAATGAACGTAGAGAAAGAGCGAAGGAAAGGCTTTCTGTTAAGGAAGAGTCACTAATCACCCAGCTATCCATGGATGGGTTTGAAGGCTGGAGCCAAATGTATGATACAATTGTGGGCTCGATGACCATCCCTTTTAAGGGTGAAGCACTTTCTGTTGGTCAGGCGGCTAATAAATTTTCTGATCCGGATAAAAACGTCCGGAATGAATTGTTTACTGCTTGGGAACAGGCTTGGGATGAAAAAAGTGATCTTTTTGCCCGGACTTTGAATCATTTAGCAGGCTTTCGTCTCAGTGTGAATGAAAAAAGAGGCTGGGATGATATTTTGAAGGAGCCGCTAGAAATCTGCAGGATGAAGAAAGAAACCCTCGAGAGCATGTGGACCGTAATTGCTGAACATAAGGAGCCCCTAGTGAAGTTTTTACATAGGAAGGCAGAATTACTTGATTTGGAGAAATTAAGTTGGGCTGATTTGGATGCTCCTCTCGCTGTTACAGCAGAGTCAAAGGTAATGGATTATCAAGAAGGTGCAGATTTTATCGTGCAGCAATTTTCTAAATTTGGACCTCAGTTAGCGAACTTCACTCAAAAAGCATTTGAAGACAGCTGGATTGAAGCAGAAGACAGACCAGGAAAGAAGCCAGGCGGTTTTTGCACAAGTTTCCCTTTGGATAAGCAATCCCGGATTTTTATGACGTATTCGGGCACCCCTTCGAATGTGTCGACATTGGCTCATGAATTGGGGCATGCTTTCCATTCATATGCGATGAGGGATATCCATCCATTGAATCGATCATATGCAATGAACGTGGCTGAAAC
>NZ_JBFUIB010000162.1:0-7506 GCF_056402095.1 Peribacillus sp. P4_C12 | reverse complement strand
GGAAATATAAATTTTTACTATATAAACATGTAGGGGTGCGTTAATTGGTTACGGATATCATTAAAAGAATGGAAGATTTCATGAATGAAATGGAGGGAAAATGGGGGCCAATTGATAAAGAGTTTGATAAAGTACAATTTCAGGAGGATATCTCAAAAAGGTTCCAAACAACTTTGTACACCCTTAAGGACTCACTTTTTATGCAAGAGCAAATCGAAATTGAAAAATGGAAGAATCATGTGCAGAAACAATTGGAAGGATAGCTTGCGCAAATATCAAGATTTATTTAAAGAAGAATCTCCTGCAAGTAAAAAAAGCATCAGTAATCTCTTTGAATAAAAGGGGTTACTGATGCTTTTGATTTGCATTATAGGCCTAAGATTAAGGCCATATCGAAAGTGGCGGAAACTCATCAAGTTGCTGAGCATTGTTGCATACCTAAAATAGAAACTGACTTTTCGATATTAGTGCTTAAAAGGGAACTTAGCATGCGTTAAGTAACCGGAACCCTGAAATCAGAAGGCAAGATTAACAATTAAAATGGCTCCATCAAAAATCCGGCGATTAAGCATGAGAGCTATCGTAAAATATAAAAAGTTCAAGAAAACTCCGTCCATGTCAGATTCATTGGAATAGTGCGAAGGAAGGTGAAGTTAAGTACCTCCGAATGTCACCGTAATGAAAAATAAAAGAATGGATCGATAAATTGTAACTTGCTAACAGGTATAGGAATACTTTTTTATAGAATCGATAAGGCTAGGAGGATGCCGATAATCCCCGATAGCTCCCTATATATTATGAAAAATTATCATAATGTCAGTCACCGTCAAAATTAACTCGGGGGAGGTCCGAATGCGAGAATAATTACCAGACATACCATATTGTAACCCATTACCTCTCCAAGACGCTTAGGTCGAAAGAGGTTTAAACGATTGTCGAAACGTGTGTTCTTGATGTTACCCAGCCTACATTCTAAATGTACCAAAACATCATCTTTTTAGAAACATGTGATTCAGCTAGAGAATTGATAGATGCTATGGACAACAAAAATAACGTCAAGAAGGTTTCTGTTAAAGAGAGTAGGAAAGAGCGACTTTAATGTCGACTAATCAATATCTTAAGAAATCTTAAAAATATCCTAATATAGAAAAAATGAAACTTCTATTCATTCATTCTTCAAATGGTTTAAATATTTATTGTTTAATTAATTTAGTGAAATTTCCAGAATGTTGTTATTCCCCTTGTGAGTAAAAATCTTTGTGCTTGGGCTCAGTTGAAATAACTTCCTCCACCGAACCGAAAATGACAGATAGGGCAACAGAATTCTGTTTGTATTTCCTTGAGGATATCGGGAGGAGATGTTTAAATATAGACTGGAAAGAAGAGTATCTATTGTATTTTGTTAAGTTGTTAAAAAATTCAAAAAATGGTTTGACAAGGATAAAAACAGAAGCTTATAATCAACGTAAGTTCTAATTTTGAAAACTGAGTTTTACATTATAGAACACATTTATTACTGAAGAAAAACTTAGGTCTAAAAATTGCAGAAATAATAATGGGGTAAACAGGTATTTATTGGTAAATTGTCTTCCTTGCTCCGGTTAAAACAAAACGGAGTTTTATATTATAAAACAAAATTCTGCGATACTAACAAGAAATAGTAATGGGAAGTTCTTAATATCAGTCTATAATGATAACGCTTACAAAAACTTCAGGGGGTGTTTTAAATGAAAAAAAGAAATTTTTATGGATTTGCCACAAGCGTAACTCTTGCTGGGGTATTACTTCTTTCAGGATGTGGAAGTGAGGGAGAAAAGACTAGCGGATCTGGGATTGAAAAGAAAACCATTAAAGTTGCACATTATTTTGCTGAAGATCATCCTCAAAATATTGCATTAAAAGAAAAATTCAAAACACAGGTTGAAAAGGAAAGCAATGGAGAATTAGAGGTCCAAATTTATGCTAACAGTACATTAGGAGCGGAAAAAGAATTTTATGATGGTGTCAGAAACGGAACAATCGAAATGGGTATCCCAGGTCTAATAATGCAGGCTGACATTCCTAAAATGGGGGTTCCTGAATGGCCATTCCTATTTAGAGATTTCGAACATGTAAAATCGGTACTGAATGGTCCGATTGGTGAAGAATTGACCGAAGACCTAAATCCAAAACATGGAGTAACGCCACTGGCTTGGAGTGCAAATGGATTTAGAATGTTTTCGAGCAATCGTACGATAGAAAGTATGGATGACTTTGATGGCCTTCGACTTAGAATGCCTAACATACCAAACTACATAAAATTAGGTGAATCGCTCGGAGCAAACGTTAGTCCACTGCCTATTTCTGAAGTGTTTACTGCTCTTGAACAAAAGGTAGTAGATGCTCAAGATAACCCTATCGCCACGCTTAGATCCTCAGGATGGAATGAAGTTCAAAGTGATGTACTAGAATCAAAGCATATGTTTAGCCCTAATATTTACATTATTAATAGCAAATTCTTTAACGGCTTGACTAAGGAACAACAAAAGATTATTGAAACAGCAGCAAAAGAAGCAGCAGCATATGAGTTTGAATTACTGGAACAAAGCTATGAAGATGATAAAAAATTCCTCCAGGATAATGGAATCAAATTTACTACGCCTGACGAAAGATTTACCCAAGAAATGGTAAAGGTGTCTCAACCTGTATATGATGAAGTCTTTGCAGAAAATGCTTGGGCAAAAGAGCTAGTTGGAAAAATTAAAGCAGAATAAAGCAAGGTCATAGGAAGGGGGAGATATAAAGATGAGTAAAATATCCAGACTATTAGAAAATACTTTGAACATTGTTATGGCTGCTGCATTAGTGATCATGGTTGTTCTCGTCTTTGGTAATGTAGTTCTTCGATATTTCTTTAACTCAGGTATCACTTGGTCAGAAGAAATGTCAAGGTACCTTTTTATCTGGCTGACGTTCCTCGGTGCCATTGGTGCTTATAAAAACAAAGAACACTTGGGTGTTGACATGGTCATTAAAAGGCTTCCAAACAAGATGAAAAAAGTGGTGCTCGTTATTAGTGATTTGATGATATTGTTTGTCCTTCTCCTTGTCCTGGATGGTAGCTGGAAAATGACTTTGATTAACATTGATAGTACAGCGCCTGCTACTGGTATGCCATTAGCATTTGTATATGGGACAGGTATCCTTGTTAGTGTTTCCATGGGTTTATTGATCATTAACAATTTATATAGGATCTTTTTCAATAAGATTAAGGACGAAGAATTAGTCAGTATTAGTGAGTCTGAAGAGCTAATCTCTCTCCATGGTGATGAATTTATAACAGAAGGAATTATAGAAGGGAAGGAGGAGAAACAAGGATGATAGGTGTATTTGTCGGATCTTTACTAGGAGCAATGTCTTTAGGAATGCCTATTGCTTTTGCCTTACTTGTAAGTAGCGTAGTGTTAATGTACGCTCTTGGTATTTTTGACAGTCAAATCATCGCGCAAAACTTAATCAGCGGTGCTGATAATTTCCCACTCATGGCGATTCCGTTCTTTATGTTGGCGGGGGAGGCAATGAATCGGGGTGGATTGTCACGGCGTATCGTTGAGATGGCAATGTCTATGGTTGGGCATATCAAAGGAGGACTTGGTTATGTTGCAATAATTGCGAGTGTATTATTTGCAAGTTTATCAGGTTCAGCCGTTGCTGATACAGCAGCTCTTGGGGCTATCTTAATACCAATGATGACAAAAGCTGGCTATAATGTGAACCGTTCAAGCGGGTTGATAGCATCTGGTGGAATTATTGCCCCAATCATCCCACCGAGTATTGGTTTTATTATTTTCGGTGTAGCCAGTGGTGTGTCCATTACAAAGCTATTTATGGCAGGGATCGTTCCAGGGGTTTTACTTGCGATCGGACTTACTATTACCTGGGCCATTATAGCACGCAAAGATAATGTAGCCGTTAAACCTCGTGCCTCAATTAAAGAAATACTTATTTCACTTCGTCAAGGGATATGGGCTCTATTCCTACCCGTCATTATCATTGGGGGATTGAAATTCGGATTATTTACACCGACTGAAGCTGCAGTCGTGGCAGCAGTGTACGCAATATTTGTCGGTCTAGTAATCTATCGTGAAATGAAAGTGACAGATTTGTACGATGTCTTTGTTCATGCCGGAAAAATGACAAGTGTGGTCATGTTTCTGGTTGCAGCAGCACTCGTGTCATCTTGGCTGATTACTGTAGCTGATTTACCTGGTCAGGTAATTGGCTTGCTGGAACCATTTTTGGATCATCCGCTCCTTCTATTAATAATGATAAACTTGCTAGTTATTGTAGTTGGAACAGCGATGGATATGACGCCGACGATCCTAATTCTCACACCTGTTTTGATGCCGCTAGTTGAAGCAGCAGGAATTGACCCAGTATACTTTGGTGTCCTGTTTATCCTGAATAATGCCATTGGTTTGCTTACACCACCGGTTGGAACCGTTTTAAATGTCATGTGTGGGATAAGTAAAATCAGTATGGAAGACATCATGAAAGGGATATGGCCTTTCTTGCTCGTTGAAGTAATTGTTTTGATTTTGTTAATCTTGTTCCCTTCCTTAGTATTAGTCCCTCTAGGATGGTTTACATCCTAATGGAATGAACCAGTAAGTGGATTTGTATGCTCAGAGTTATAACATTTTAGGAGGAAATATGATGAATAATTGGCTTAAGCGATTGGCAGCTGGTGTGATTTTGCCGGGAATATTACTATTAAGTGCTTGTGGAAGTGCACAAAATGAAAGCGCTACAACAGACGGTATCCAGGAAAGAACAATCAAAGCAGGTATCGGAAATAGTAAAATGCACCCACAAGGGCAGGGGATGGTCAAATTTAAAGAACTGCTTGAAGAAAAAAGTGGAGGGAAAATGAAAGTCCAAAACTTCTTTGATGCCACCCTTGGAGATGATCAAAAAATGACAGAAGCTCTTCAAGGAGGCTTACAGGAAGTAACAGTTCCTTCAACTTCTCCACTTGTGGGGATGATAAAGGAATTTGGAATCTATGACTTTCCATTTGTCTTTAATAATGAAGAAGAAGCCTATTCAGTACTTGATGGTGCAATAGGTAAAAAGCTTTTGGATAAATTACCGGAACATGATTTAGTAGGTCTGGGATACTGGGAAAACGGCTTCCGAAACTTAACAAACAGCAAACACCCAGTTGTAACAGCTGATGATTTCAAGGGCCTTAAGATACGTACCATGCAAAATGAAGTGCACTTAGATGCATTTTCAAAGTTAGGGGCTAATCCATCTCCCATGGCTTTCTCTGAAGTATTCACCGCATTAGAAACAGGCACTGTTGATGGTCAAGAGAATCCTCTCGCGACAATTCAAACGCAAAAATATAATGAAGTACAAGACTACTTAAGCCTTACAAAGCATGTTTATACACCATTTGTATTCCTTGTCAGCAAAAAGTTCTGGGATGACTTATCGGAAGAAGAACAAAAAATCATGAGTGAGGCTGCACAAGAAGCTGGAGAGTACCAACGAGCACTTAATCGAAAGGAAAATGAGAAAGCACTTAAATATCTAGAAGAAGAAGGAATGAAAATCAACGAAGTAAAGCCGGAAGAAATGGCAAAAATGAAGGAAGTTATTCAACCAGTGACGGACAAGTTTGCCCAAAAGTTCGGCCCGGATCTTGTTGAAGAAATGATGACCGAAGTTGAAAAAGTGCGCGGTAATTAAACAGCACTGCAGTATGGAGGAATGATAATGGATATTATCTCTGAGCTTTTACGAGAAATTCAATTACCGAAAATGGTCAAAGTGCGGCAGGTATTTCATGCACCTCAACTCGCTGATGTAGCGGGTGAGGTGCAAAAGGCGATAAAAGAAGCTGGGGTTTTATCAAGAATAATTGAAAATGACAATGTGGCTATTGCTGTAGGAAGCAGGGGGCTAGCAGATCTCCCTATACTGGTAAGAGAAACAGCAGCTGCAGTTAAGAATGCAGGAGGCAATCCATTTATTGTACCTGCAATGGGGAGTCATGGCGGAGCAACAGCGGAAGGGCAAATTGACGTGTTGCATCAGCTGGGTGTGACAGAAGAAGTGGTTGGAGCGCCAATAAGGTCTTCAATGGAAGTGGTGAAACTGGATGAGTTGCCTAATGGGCTCCCTGTATATATCGATAAATTTGCCTATGAAGCGGACAAAATTATAGTCATTAATCGGATAAAACCACACACTGCATTTCGTGGGCCGGTTGAAAGTGGTTTAATGAAAATGATCACAATTGGTTTAGGTAAACAAAAAGGAGCCGAAGCAGCTCATGCATATAGTTTTAAGTATATGGCTGAGCATGTACCTGAGATGGCGAAAATTTCCTTATCGAAAGCTCCGATTATATTCGGCATTGCGACTATTGAAAATGCCTACGATAAACCTGCGAAAATCGTAGCTGTACCGGCGGAGGATTTAGAAAAGGCTGAGCCTGGACTGTTGATAGAAGCGAAATCGTTAATGCCAAAGATTCATTTCGATAAGATGGATGTACTTATTGTAAATGAACTAGGAAAAGACATTTCCGGGGATGGAATGGATCCAAACATAACGGGCAACTTCGCCACTCCTTATGCTTCTGGCGGTCCAGAAGTTAAACGGACCGTTGTCCTTGGACTTACCGAGAAAACTCATGGGAATGCAAACGGCATCGGTATGGCTGATATGACGACGAAAGCGGTCATGAATGAAATCGAATGGGAAAAAGGGTATGCCAATGCACTCACCAGCACCGTGACAGATGTTGTAAAGCTCCCTATGTTTTTAGATACTCAGGAATTGGCTGTAAAAGCTGCAATCAAAACGTGCAATGCCTTCGATTTAAATCAAGTAAGAGTCGTAAGAATAAAAAATACACTTGAAATCGGTGAAATTTGGATTTCTGAAAGCATGATGGAAGAGGCTGAAAGAAATAGCAAGTTAGAAATCTTGTCAGAATTAGAAGACTTGGTTTTAGACTATTAGATACCCTTCTTTATTTCTTTTAATAGATTTCATTTGAAAATAGTGAAAAGGAGTGCTTTAAATGACTCACCTATATCCCCTCATTGATAACGAAGTTAACCCTTACCGAGATAACGTACAGGGAAAAGCAAATGAACCGATTACGGTCGCGGGTCTGCTAGACCGCTCCAAATTGACACTTGGTTCTACCTATGAAGGTGGCAAGCCGGACTGGACGCTGGAAGAAATTTATATGCGGCTTGAAAGAAATGCGCCGCGTATTGCGATTATCGGCGGTTCGTCCGATCACCCGGCGCACATTATGGATTACCAAACGTCCGCACGGGCAGCAATCCGCATCTGGCAAAATGGCGGTGTGCCGTTTCACTTCTCGACACCGGTAATGTGTGATGGAACTGCACAAAGCAATCAAGGGATGAGTTACTCACTGCAAAGCAGAAATGCGGTTGCACAAATGGTTGTCAATCAGCTTGAAGCTCACAGTTATCA
>NZ_JBFUIB010000161.1:0-7515 GCF_056402095.1 Peribacillus sp. P4_C12 | reverse complement strand
GGGGCTATCAAGAACATAAGGAAAAAAATGCTGTATTAATCAATGCGGAAAACACGTATCAGCGGGCCTTTCATGATTTAAGCTATCAAGTAGACTTATTGCATGATAAAGTCGGCAGCACATTGGCTATGAATTCTCGATATTCATTAAGTCCGGCCTTAACCGATGTATGGCGTATCACTTCCGAAGCCCAAAGTGATGTTGGACAGCTGCCGTTGACCCTGCTCCCATTCAATAAAACGGAAGAATTTTTATCGAAAATTGCGGACTTCAGTTATAAAACAGCTGTACGTGACCTTGAAAAAGAACCATTGAATGATAAGGAATATTCGACTTTACAATCCTTGTACACCCAGGCAGGTGACATCCAGGACGAGTTAAGAAAAGTGCAATATCTAGTCCTTAAAAACAATTTACGCTGGATGGATGTCGAAATGGCTCTTGCATCAGGAAAAGAAAATTCGGATAACACGATCATCGACGGATTAAAAACGGTAGAGAAAAAAGTATCTGGGTATGGGGAAACAAATGAGATGAATCCGACTTTTACTTCTGTACAACAGAAGGAGGAAAATTACAAAAATTTAGAAGGTAAAGTCTATACAAAAGAAGAAGCTGTTGATGTTGCAAAAGGTTATGCCCATATTAAAAACGGAAATTTGAAGGTGAATGTTGAAGAAAACGGCAAAGGTTCCGATTACGGATTTTACAGTGTAAGCATTCTTGATAAGGATACCAATAACGAAGTGAATATGGATTTGACCAAAAAAGGCGGTTATCCAATTTGGTATATCAATAATAGGGACGTTAACAAAACAAATATTGATTTGAATCAGGCATATACTAAAGCCGCAGATTTTTTAAAAGAACATGATTTCAGTTCACTTGAATTGTTTGAAAGTGCACAATACGATAATATCGCTCTGTTAAATTTCGTGACATCAATAGATGGAGTCAAGATCTATCCGGATTCAGTCAAGGTTAAAATAGCATTGGATGATGGATCTGTTATAGGATTTTCAGCAGACGAGTTTTTAAAATCACATAAGGTTAGGGAAATTGGAAACCCAAAAATTTCTGAGGAAGAAGCAAAGAAAAAAATTAACTTAAATGTTAAAATAATGGATCAAGGGAAAGCGTTAATCATTAATGATATTGGCGATGAAGTACTCTGTTATGAATTTCTTGGTACGATTAAAGAAGATACATACCGTATTTTCATTAATGCTGATAACGGCCAAGAAGAAAAAGTGGAAAAACTAAAAAATTCCGAGCCAATATACGAAAATTTAATGTAATTCTCTAAAAATTTACTTTACTTACTATCATAGGGAAATGTGCCTAGTCACTTTCCCTTTTTCTTATTTCATGACATAATAATATAAACTATTTTATGGATTATGTGGGAAAAATTATTGGGAAATTCTTATGCAATCTCCTTCTTTAGTGGCTATCATAGAATGCGAGGACGTGGAAATCACAATGATTAATATTGGCGATATATTAATACTGGAACAGATATATTCTTCTCAAAATGAAAAGTTCAAATGTATGGTTGTAGAAATGGAAGCTGGGTGTGTTTATATAGACTTTCCCATCAATTTAGCGACTGGAAAAAATGCATTTCTTGTAGACGGAACTCAAGTGAACGTTACATTTTCTAATAAGGAACAGGCTGTATATGTTTTTGAGTCGGAGGTTTTAGGAAAAGTGAAAGGTCAGATACCGATGATGCAACTACTATTGCCGGATGTAGAAACATTTGTGAAGATTCAAAGAAGGCATTACGTTCGTCTTGATGTAACGCTTGATACAGCCATCCATCCCGAACATTCTGAGTTTACTCCATTTCGTGCACTTACTGAGGACATAAGTGCCGGCGGAGCTTCTATCAGGCTTATAAAAGGTGCAAATATAAAATCGGATTCACAATTATATCTGTGGATGGCTCTTACTCTAAAATCAGGGCAAATCAACTACTTGCGGTTAAAAAGTCGAGTCATTCGAGTAACTGAGAAAGACCAGTGTAATATGCTACTGCACATACAATTCATTGAACCAACGAAAAATGATGTACAAACATTAATGAAATTTATTTTTGAAAAGCAAGTGGATTTAAAGAAAAAAAGGTTGTATGTTTGAATGAAAAACAGCGATTCTTTCCATACTGATAAGATAATCAGTGTGGAAGGAGCAGCTTATGAAAACATTTGAAAGGCTGTTAATTAAAGTGATTATTATCCAACTGGTCTGTTTGTTCTTTTTTCAGTTCCTTTTGAGCAGGGAGGATCATATCTTCGAATTAACTAAGCTCTCAAGGTATGAAGGTGTCAATAGCAATAATTATACGAAAATCATTGAAACCTTCAATGGAATATCAAAATAAAAGCGGCCAATCCGCTTTTTTTTGTATGAAGTTTTTTTCTGGAAGGAAAACTATTAATGGCCTTTGAAATCGAAAGTATACAAAAGCGAATTTGGATGTACACGCCCTTTTATTAATGATTTTCCCGTTAATTGTGATAAAATGAAAGGGTATAAAATAATCAGCATGATTGTAGGATTCTTGGGAGGATTTATGGAAAAAAAATTATCAGTTGCAATCGATGGACCAGCTGCTGCTGGAAAAAGTACGGTTGCTAAAATTGTTGCAGAAAAGTTCAATTACATATATGTGGATACAGGTGCAATGTACAGGGCCTTAACCTATAAAGCTCTGAATCATCAGATTCCTCTGAATGATGAACAAGCTCTATTTGAGATTCTTATTAATACAGAAATTGAATTAAGACCGAGTGAAAATGGGCAGTTGGTGTTCTTAGATAATGAAAACGTTACAGCCCAAATAAGAAACAATGAAGTGACTGGATCTGTATCAGAAGTGGCGAAGCACCGGAGCATCCGAGAAGAAATGGTGCGTAGGCAGCAGAATTTTGGTGAAAATGGTGGAGTTGTCATGGATGGTAGAGATATCGGGACACATGTGTTACCTAATGCCGAAGTAAAAGTATTTCTAATTGCCTCTGTAGATGAACGAGCTCAGCGGAGACATCAAGAAAATATTTTAAAAGGTTTCCCATCCGATATTGAAAAGTTAAGAGAAGAAATTGCAACAAGGGACAAGCTGGACTCGGAACGCGAAGTAGCTCCCCTGAAAAAGGCAACAGATGCTATAGAAATTGATACGACTTCATTATCAATTCAAGAAGTGGCAGAAAGTATCATGTCTTTGATAGAAGAGAGGAAAAGATGAAATTGGATTTTTACACATTTGCCAAAAACGTCGTTAAAAGCGTTTTAATGCCTTCGTATAGGGTTAAAACGCTTGGGAAGGAACATTTCCCTAAAGATGGAGGGGTATTGATTTGTGCCAATCACATTGATAATTTGGATCCTCCTATAGTTGGCATAACGTCTCCAAGGGATATTCACTTCATGGCGAAGGAAGAGTTGTTTCAAGCACCAGTTTTAAAGGGTATTTTACCAAGAGTAAATGCCTTTCCCGTAAAGCGGGGAAATAGTGATCGGGAATCTCTTAGAAAAGGTTTAAAGCTTTTAAAAGAAGGTAAGGTGCTTGGACTGTTTCCGGAAGGGACTAGAAGTAAGACAGGTGAATTGGGAGAAGGTATGGCTGGAGCTGGGTTTTTCGCATTGCGTTCTGATGCGGTAATTATACCTTGTGCAATTATTGGTCCCTATAAGTTTTTGCGACCATTAAAAGTGGTTTATGGTCCACCAATAAATTTCACTGAATATAGGGAAAAAAAGATTTCAGCCGATGAAGCAACCAAGATTATTATGGACCAAATCGGAAAATTGATTTCTGAGCATAAATAATCCTTCATACTTGACAATTTTATGATTTTGTTAGAATTTATAAAATAGGGGTATAGTTCCGTTTTAGGGATGAAAAGGAAAAAACCTTGTTACTCTAAAAAAAAGCTGTTTTTATCTTTATTAGGAAAGTGTTTTTATTGAACCACTTTAAATAAAATATGTGGCCGATGAAGAGGAAATTTGCTGATCAGTCATGGGTTAAGGAGGAGTTAGTAATGACAGAAGATATGAATCAGGTAGAAGTGAACAATTACAAAGTTGGGGATCAAGTAAAAGCAACCGTTTCAAAGGTAGAAGAAAAACAGGTTATTGTAGATGTAGAAAACAGCAAGTCAGATGGAATTATTCCTATCAGTGAGCTGTCGAGCCTTCATGTCGAAAAGGCGTCAGATGCCGTTTCGGAGGGTGATATATTGGAGCTTGAAGTTATTAAAGTAGAAGAAGAAGCTCTTATTCTATCAAAACGTAAAATTGATGCGTTAAAAGCATGGGATGACCTGGAACAAAAATTTGAAAACGGAGACGTATTTGAGGCAGAAGTAAAAGATGTTGTCAAAGGCGGTCTTGTTGTAGATCTAGGCGTACGTGGTTTTGTTCCAGCTTCTTTAGTAGAAGACTACTTCGTTGAAGACTTTTCTGATTACAAAAACAAAACTTTAACATTCAAGATTGTTGAGCTTGAGAAGGATAAGAATCGTTTAATTCTCTCCCATCGGGCAGTCATACAAGATCTAAAAGAAAAACAAAAAGCAAATGTTCTTGATACAATTGAAAGCGGGCAAGTACTCCATGGAACAGTACAAAGGATTACCGACTTTGGTGCATTTGTCGATATTGGAGGGGTAGACGGACTTGTCCATATTTCTCAGCTTTCTCATGAGCATGTAGATAAGGCATCAGATGTCGTTACCGAAGGCGATGAAGTGCAGGTGAAAGTTCTTTCTATTGATCGCGATAATGAAAGGATTTCACTATCCATAAAAGATACTCTTCCGGGGCCTTGGACAGATATTTCTGATAAAGCCGCGAAAGGATCTACACAAAAGGGCATCGTGAAACGCCTTGTTTCTTTCGGAGCATTCGTGGAGATTTTCCCGGGAGTAGAAGGACTTGTTCATATTTCGCAGATTTCACACAAACATATAGCAACACCGCAGGAAGTGTTAAAAGAAGGTCAGTCTGTCGAAGTGAAAGTTCTTGATGTCAATGAAAAAGAACACCGTTTATCATTGAGCATCAAAGAACTTGAAGATCCTCAGTCCAATTACACATCAGATTATGAACTCCCTGAAGAAACAAAGGGCTTTCAGCTGGGTGAAATGATTGGTGATCAATTGAAAAAACTAAAATAAGAAAATAATGGTGATAGCCTTGGAGAGAGCAAAACGAAAGTTAGAGCATATAGACTTTGCATTAAAAACAGGTCAGCAGCGTAAATCCGGACTAGAAGATATTTCGTTTATTCACCAGAGCGTACCAGGAATTTCTTTGAATAATGTGGACCTCACAGTAGAAATTGGCGGACTTAATTTAAGTTCGCCAATTTTTATAAATGCAATGACCGGAGGCGGTGGTCTTGAAACGGAAAAGCTGAATAGGGATTTGGCGATTGCTGCAAGGGAAACAGGAATTGCTATGGCAGTTGGATCACAAATGGCAGCCATAAAGGATTCCGGTCAGCAGGCATCCTTTAAAGTAGCGAGACAGGAGAACCCTAAAGGAGTCCTGATTGGTAATCTGGGAGGTGAAGCAACTGTAGAGCAAGCAAAGCGAGCGAGCGATATGATTGAGGCTGACGCTCTGCAGATTCATCTCAATGTCATTCAAGAGCTTACAATGCCTGAAGGAGATCGGAATTTTGCAGGTACATTATCACGAATTGAAGAAATCAACAGGTGTCTTGGAGTTCCTATGATTGTAAAAGAAGTCGGGTTTGGAATGAGTAAGGAAACGGTTGAACAATTACTTTCCGTAGGAGTTTCGATCATTGATGTGGGCGGGTTCGGCGGAACGAATTTTGCGAAGATAGAAAATGAAAGACGAGCGAAAATACTTAGCTATTTTAATGAATGGGGTATTCCAACAGCTGCCTCAATAGTAGAAGCGGTAAATGTTTCACCTGCGCTTTCAGTTATAGGATCAGGTGGAATTCAATGCCCTTTAGAAATTACCAAAAGCCTGGCCTTAGGAGCAAAAGGTGTAGGTTTAGCCGGCCATTTCCTAAAACTGTATAAAGAATTGGGATTGGCACAGTTAATTAAAGAAATAAACTACATACATGAAGATTTAAAAATCATCATGACGGCGCTTGGAGCTGCTAATATTTCTGAATTAAGGAAAACAAAAATAGTTATTGCTGGTAATACCTATCATTGGTTAACTCAAAGAGGTATTGATTGCTCGACATATGCTAAATAAAAAAAGAAGCATCTCTAATTGTTCAAAGACAATCGGATGCTTCTTTTTTTATTTAGCTGTTTCTTTTTCTTGCCTCTTCCGGGCTTTCCATTATAGTGGCCCCTTTATCATTCAGTGATTGGTCTCTATCAGATTCCACCCGTTTACTTTCTTTCAATTTCTTTTCTTGACGATCTTTACCCATGAGTACACCTCCTTTTTGTAAATAACTAAATGAAAAGTTTTAGGTATAGATATTACAAGTACTCATTAAAAATTAAGCTTTACGTTTATTCTTTAAATAAACAAGCCATAATGTTTCCTAAAAGGGGGACGCTACATGGATGGAATTTTGTTTTATTGGATGTCATGGATAGTTTGGGTCATTGTCATGTATTTTATTCCAAAGACGGTTCCCTTTCGTTTTGATTTTCTTTTTCATTTGTTAGCTGTCATGGTTTTAGCAGGATATAATCTGGAGGTTTTCTTGCTTTCTATACATATGAGCGGTATATATCTTATCTTTATACTTTGTGTGTACATAAGGAAGCAATCTATCATCAAGATTATAGAGCTGATCAGCGGTTGCCTTATAATCACCTTAGCTTATGCTAGTTTTCAACTATTTTCTATGCTTGATCCCATTTGGCTCATTATGAAACCTTCTTACCTGTTGTGTATTTTTCTGAATTATCTTATCCTATTACTTTTTAAAAATTGGAAACATCGCTTGTTCGTCCTATTAGTTGGATTGATTATGGGTGACCTCGTATATTCGGGATTGCTTGTCTATCATTCATTGTTCTATGAGGCACTTACATACGCATGGCATGATAATGCAGTACTGATATTGTGTGCGAACATAGTCTGGAGACTATTGGAACTTATGAGTAGATACATTTTTTCATCATCTCAATCGAGGTTTTTATCGAAGCAGAGAAAAGGGAACTTTAATCAATGAAAGTTTCTGACCTAACTATTAATGAAGCCAGAATATACGGTATGAGGATAAATGCTGGTTTTATCCAATAAGCAAAGCTCTATTTGGATTTAATTGGAATCGGAAGGCTTTTATGCATACAAACATTGTTGATTGGCGAGAAATTTGTTACTATAGGATAGTTAGAGGTCTGTAGATAAATCGTAATATGCTCTAATCAAATAAAAAGGAAGCTGAATGCCGAAAGCTTTTTTCGGCTATCTTCGTTTTTTTGGGCTGTTTTTAATCACGTTTTACCATGCTGAGAGTTCAGCTCAGCATGGTAAAACGTGATTAAAAAC
>NZ_JBFUIB010000160.1:0-7574 GCF_056402095.1 Peribacillus sp. P4_C12 | reverse complement strand
GTATGTATTCCCTCGGGAGCGAATACATACCAGTTGTCTTATCGCGATATAGTAACTCGAGTTGGGTCAAAGTATTTAAATACTTATAAAGGTTACTTTTAGTTATTTCTGTAGATTCTTGAATATCAGAGAATCTTAAAGGATTTCTTTGTGAAGCGAGTAAATCAATAATGCTCATCCCGATTTGCAAGGATTGAATCGTTGAACCAGATTTTACGATTTCCATATGACAATCTCCCTAATCTGTTTTAATTTAGGTCTAGTATATCAGAGTATGTAAAGTTTAAATGAAAATAAATAAAAAGTATGCTCCATAACGTCCGCATAAACACATCTGTTAAATATACTTCTAGTTTTCGATAAGTCTAGTCATATTTGTATTTGTTAAATTTGCTACTAAAAGCTTCATAATGATGTTGATAATATCATTTTCATAAAAATTTTTGCAATACTTTCTTGACAATTTTCCGAAAATTAAGTTATCATGTATATAAATAGTGAACTAAGTTATCTATAAGTGAAAAAATAAAAATTGATGCGAGGTATAGTTACCATTTGTCCTCTAGTTTGTAAAAGGACATTCTTTTTATAAACAATGCCTTGTTTCAAACAAAGATAGGTGCATCAATAAAACTAAAAGACAGCTTTTAAAAAATAATGATAAATAAAGGAGAATGAAAAATGAAATTAGTAACTTTTAGCCGTGAAGGATTTACACGTATTGGCGCAATTTATCCAAATAAAGAGATTGTAGACCTAAACTATGCTTATCAAGCACTTCTTGAAAGTGAAGGGAAACTTCGCAGTGAACAAATCGCTGAAGCTTATGTACCTTCAACTATGGAAGCATTTCTACAAGGTGGGAATGAAAGCCTTTCCATCGCAAGAAAAGCTGCGGATTATGCATTGAATAATCGCGATTCATTCAAACGTACTCTGGTACATGCTGTTGAAAACGTAAAACTTGAGGCACCTGTCCAAAAGCCAGGGAAAATTATTTGCGTAGGACATAACTACCGTGAACACATTGCAGAAATGGGTCGCGAACTGCCTCCATTCCCGGTCGTGTTTGCCAAATTCGCTAATACAGTAATTGGACCTCAAGATGATATTCCGTTTTTCCCCATTTCAGAACAACTAGATTATGAAGCAGAATTTGCTTTTGTAGTGGGCCAACGGGCACGCAATGTTTCTCAAGATGATGCACTTGATTATGTAGCAGGTTATACAATTGCGAATGACGTCACGTATCGTGATATTCAACGCCGTACACTTGAATGGCTTCAAGGGAAAACAGTCGAAGGCAGTGCACCAATGGGACCTTGGCTAGTTACATCAGATGAGTTATCTGATCCTTCTGGATTAAATGTCCGCTTAACTGTAAATGGTGAAGAACGCCAAAAAACGAATACATCTAACTTCGTATTCGATGTGAAATATTTAGTTGAATTTTTATCGAACTTAATGACTCTTGAACCAGGTGACATCGTCCTAACTGGAACGCCGGGTGGAGTAGGAGTAGCCCGCGATCCACAAGTGTTCTTAAAAGATGGTGACGTTGTCAAAATCGAAATCGACAAAATCGGTTATCTCGAAAACCGTGTGAAACGTGCTGGGGAGGGAAAATAAGAATGGCTTATCAGTCAATCGGTACATCGATCAAATCGTTTCAACAATCAATCGATCACATTCTTGAGACAACAGCTAACCTTTCAGAGAAAACAATCCGTTGCAACCCGACAGAGGAAGAGTGGTCAATCATGCAGATCCTTTCTCATATAGCGGAAGCCATTCCTTACTGGCTAGGTGAAGTGGAAACGGTAGTAGCCACTCCGGGCTCAAAATGGGGACGTGGATTGCAAGATCCAGCTCGACTAGCAGCGGTTACTGATACGGAAAAACTATCAGTTGATGAAGTTTTAAAACAAGTGGATGAACTAAAATATAAAGTTGAGAGTGGCCTCGGGAAATTAGATGAAGAAACACTATCTAAAGAATCACCGCACCGGAACTTTGCCAAATTCGGTAACAAACCTGTTTCTTATATCGTAGATCATTTCATCGATGACCATGTTTCAGGGCACTATGACCAAATTAAGCGAAATCTTTCTAAAATTAAGTGATAAAAAATGAAAAAAGAAAGTAGGGAGTAATGTGGCTGAAAAATCAGATTACATGAACAGTTCAATTGTAAAAGATTTTACAAGGGATATTCAGCAGTACAATCTTGGACCCCTATGGGAAGCTATTCCGGCTCTAATGGATCATGAACCTAAACCACATGCCCAAGCTTATTTGTGGAAAGAAGAGCTTCTGACAAAAAAGTTGATGGAGGCAGCTGAAATCTTCACACCTGATCGCGGCGGTGAGCGCAGAGCCATTTATTTTCAAAACCCTGGCCTAACTTACCGCCAGCCTTGGGGCTGGGCTTCAACAACCCAAACGCTTTATGCAGCGGTTCAACTATTGTTGCCAGGTGAAGTAGCTCCTTCTCATCGTCACTCTCAAAGTGCTCTTCGGTTTATTACGAATGGTGAAGGTGCCTACACAATTGTTCAAGGAGAAAGAATCTTCATGGAAGAAGGAGATTTCTTGATCACACCTAAAAATCTTTGGCATGGACATGGTCATGTTGGAGATAAACCGATGATTTGGATGGACGCTCTTGATATCCCTACTATCTATTCTATTGGCGGTACTTTCTTTGAACCATATCCAGACCGTATTGAAACGCCGAAACGTCCGGATAATTTTTCGGAACTTCGTTATCAAGGAGGAATGGTTCGTCCGGTATCCGATCGTTATTCACAAGTAGCTCCGCTTGCAAACTACAAGTGGAAAGGCACGAAAGCAGCGATTGAAGGGTTAATGAACTTTGAACCAGATCCATATGAAGGCTTTGCCGTTGAATATATCAACCCATCTAATGGACAAACGGCTAATCCGACGATGGGAGCTTGGATGCAGAAGCTTCCAAGAGGTTTCCATTCTAAAGCACATCGCCATACTCATTCAACAATCTATCAGGTGCACGAGGGTTCCGGCTATACGGTTATTAACGGAGTACGGTTTGATTGGTCTAAGGGTGACTACTTTGTAGTTCCAAACTGGGCTTGGCATGAGCACGTTGCAGAAGTGGATTCTTACTTATTCTCGGTAAACGATCTTCCAATTATGGAGCGATTTGATTTAGAACAACAGCAGGTACTTGATATAAACAATGGTTTCCAAAAAGTTGAAAGTGAATTTAAGGCTGTATTAGTATAAAAAAAATCAGGTTGGAGCTTCCAGCCTGATAGTCATTGATATTATGAGAATGCAGCTTGAATGAAAACGCTTACTATGTTAATGGTCTACAACTGGGCTTATGACAACTTATTTTTAGGGGGAATTGAATAATGAACACAGAAAAAAAACCATTCATTGTGATCGGTGGAGGAATAGGCGGGTTGGCAACGGCTCTAGGAATTGCAGAAACAAAACAGTATGTAAAAGTCTTGGAGCAAGCTCCTGAATTTGGTGAAATTGGAGCTGGAATTCAGCTTGCTGCGAATGCAACAAATGTTTTACAACGTTTAGGCGTTATGGATAAAATCAACGAAATTGCAGTTTTTCCAAAAAGATTAGTTTTGATGGATGCTTTTTCAGGCAAAGAGCTTTCCGCTTTAGATTTAGGTGACGTATATAAAGAAAGATATGGAGCACCGTATGTTGTGTTACATCGCTCTGATTTGCATAGAGTGCTAGCTGAAGCGTGTGAAAGTAGCCCTTATATCGAACTTGTAACGAACCAAACAATTATCGAAACGGTAGAAAATGAAGGTCAAGTTACAGTTACTTCTGCAAAGGGAGATCAACATATAGGAACGGCCGTTATTGGTGCGGATGGTTTATGGTCTAATGCCCGTAAATTATTTGTGGAGGATCAACCAGTATGTTCTCAATATGTTGCATACAGAGGTGCTCTTCCAATGGAAGAGGTAACGAGTCACGGAGATTTAGATGATGTATATATGTGGATTGGACCGAATCTTCATCTTGTTCAATATCCGGTTAGAAGAGGAGAGCTTTACAATCAGGTAGTTGTTTTCAAAAGTTCTCAATACACCGAAGAAAATGAAAAAACAGATCAATGGGGTACCCCGGAAGAAATGGACCGTGTCTTTGCAGGAACTTGTGAGCCTGTTCAAAATGCGATTTCATTCATTCAGCGTCAACGTCGCTGGCCGATGTACGACCGTTTGCCAATTAATAACTGGACAAAAGGCAGGATCACACTTACGGGAGATGCTGCACATCCAATGCTTCAATACTTGGCACAAGGAGCTTGCCAAGCTTTAGAAGATGCGGCTTATTTGACTGATATGCTTCATAAGAATGGGAATAATGTGGAGCAGGCATTTTTGGAATATCAAGAAGAACGCATTCCACGTACAGCGAATGTTCAAACAAGTGCAAGAATGTGGGGAGAAATTATCCACAATACTACCGATGCGGGGATACTGCTTCGTGATACGATTCTATTAAATCGCACGGATAAGGATTTTAAATTTGTTGATGATTTCCACGGTTACAACAAAGCGTTTGTAAAAGCATAATATCCCGCATTTGCTTCATTCATCCAAAAGTTTTGGTTAGCATATTTTTTAAATCAATATTAGATTTTTGCCTTTCTTCCTTATGAAGAGAGGCTTTTACTGTTTATCCCTTAATAACCTTTGTATTTTTTATAACATTTCTTTACAAGGGAAAAATAAAAAGTATAATGAAACCATAAAGGTCAAAAATGGTCAAACGTTGTAAGAGTTCGTTCATGGAATTGATGAATGGGAGGTTTTAAGATGGATATTAATAAAATGACAGAGAGAACCCAACAGGCGTTTATTGGCGGGCAGGAACTAGCCAAGGATAGGGGAAATCCGGAACTGACGGAGCTTCATTTATTAAAAACCTTAATGGAACAGGACGAGAGTTTATTAATTAGAATTTTATCTGATTCCGATAAAACGGTCAGTCGTTTTGAAATAGAGCTAAATAAGGAACTTAATAAATTGCCGGAAGTGAGCGGCAGTGTTGCTCAGGTGTATATGTCAGCTTCCCTACAACAGTTATTGACGGTTGCAGAAAAAGAAATGCAAGTGTGGGAGGACGAATATTTATCCGTCGAACACATCCTGCTGGCGTTGTTAAAGGAAAAAAAACCGAATATAAACAGGCTGTTTTCAACTTATGGAATAGATTATGATAAAGCAAAACAAGTTATACACGATATAAGGGGGAATCAACGAGTGACTAGTCAAAATCCAGAAAGCACATATGAAGTCCTAAAAAAATACGGCAGAGATCTCGTTGCTGAAGTTAAATCGGGGAAGGTTGATCCTGTCATCGGGCGTGATACGGAAATTCGCAATGTCATCCGGATTCTATCACGAAAGACGAAAAATAATCCAGTATTGATTGGGGAACCTGGGGTAGGTAAAACAGCGATTGTCGAAGGATTGGCGCAAAGGATTGTCAGGAAGGATGTCCCGGAAGGACTAAAAGACAAAACAGTTTTTTCACTTGATATGAGTGCTCTAGTTGCCGGGGCCAAATTCCGTGGTGAATTTGAGGAACGTTTAAAAGCTGTACTGAATGAAATTAAAAAGAGTGATGGTAAAATTCTTTTATTCATTGACGAATTGCATACAATTGTAGGAGCAGGCAGAACGGATGGTGCACTTGATGCAGGGAATATGTTAAAGCCGATGCTTGCTCGTGGTGAGTTGCACTGTATCGGTGCAACAACCCTGGATGAATATCGCCAGTATATTGAAAAGGATCCCGCTCTAGAACGCCGTTTCCAGCAAGTTCTCGTTCCCGAGCCAGATGTGGAAGATACTATTTCAATATTGCGCGGATTAAAGGAACGGTTTGAAATTCACCATGGCGTCAGGATACATGATCGGGCGATTGTTGCTGCCTCTGTCCTTTCCAACCGTTATATAACGGAGCGATTTTTACCAGATAAAGCGATTGACCTAGTGGATGAAGCTTGTGCGATGATCAGAATGGAAATTGATTCAATGCCTTCAGAGCTAGATGAAATCACAAGAAAGGTTATGCAGCTTGAAATTGAAGAAGCGGCCTTGAAGAATGAAGAGGATCCTCAAAGTAAAGCAAGGCTAGGTGTACTCCAAAAAGAACTTTCAGAACTTAAGGATCAAGCGAATAGCATGAAAGCAAAGTGGCAAATGGAGAAATCTGCGCTTCAAAAAGTACAGGACCAACGTGAAGAGCTCGAGAAGCTTCGTCATGAACTGGAACAGGCAGAGAATGACTATGACCTCAACAGGGCTGCTGAACTACGGCACGGACGGATTCCACAGCTTCAAAAAGAATTGGATGCTATGGAAGATGAATTGGAAAAGGAAAAGCAGGATTCACGATTGCTTCGCCAAGAAGTGACGGAAGAGGAAATCGCATCGATTGTTGCGAGGTGGACGGGTATTCCGGTAAGCAAGCTGGTGGAAAGCGAAAGAGAGAAGCTGCTTCGCCTTTCGGAAATTCTTCACGAACGCGTAATAGGCCAAGGAGAAGCGGTGGAACTTGTATCTGATGCTGTTTTACGGGCAAGGGCAGGAATTAAGGATCCAAACAGACCGATTGGTTCGTTTATTTTCTTGGGACCGACCGGAGTGGGTAAAACTGAACTGGTCAAAGCGTTGGCAGAAACGTTATTCGATAGTGATGAACATATGATTCGAATCGATATGTCGGAATACATGGAGAAACATTCCGTTTCCCGACTAGTCGGTGCGCCTCCTGGATATGTTGGTTTTGAGGAGGGCGGACAACTAACCGAAGCTATTAGAAGAAACCCATACTCCGTCGTGCTACTAGACGAAATTGAAAAGGCACATCCGGAGGTCTTCAATATTTTGCTGCAAATGTTGGATGACGGACGTATAACAGACTCCCAAGGTAGAACCATCAACTGTAAAAATACGGTTATTATCATGACATCCAATATTGGCTCCCATTTCTTGTTGCAGTCCAACCGTAGCGATGGAGCCATTGAAGAAGAAATAAAGGATCAAGTGTTCAAAGAATTAAGAGGACATTTCCGCCCTGAATTTTTGAATCGAGTAGATGACATTGTGTTATTCAAGCCGCTTACTCAACATGAAATCGTTGAAATTGTAGAGAAAATGGTTCAGCAATTACAAGTGCGGTTAACTGAACAAAATATAAACCTCCACGTCACCGAAGCGGCTAAAGAATTCATTGCCGAACAAGGGTATGATCCAGTATATGGGGCAAGACCGCTTAAGCGATTTATTCAAAAGCATTTGGAAACAAAAATCGCTCGCCGAATTATAGCGGGGACAGTTGAAAACGAAGAAGGAATAACGATTGATTATGTTCATAACGAATTAGTACTAATCTAAAGTATATGAAATGTAGTTTAATCAAAAGCAAAGAACGGTATAACAAAAAGGACATCCCCTAAGGATGTCCTCTTTTGCTTCTTAATGTTGATGAGAGTCTTTTGTTGGCCCAGCAGGCATAACAGCAGGGATAATACATATTAG
>NZ_JBFUIB010000159.1:0-7606 GCF_056402095.1 Peribacillus sp. P4_C12 | reverse complement strand
CCCGATAAAAACAGCAAGCCTGCAATTTTATTTCCACCTGACATAAGAGCTCCGACAATAAATGGCCCAAAAAAACCACCCGAATTTTGTCAATCCACCAAGCATATTCGCTGGAAATAATTCAGACAGCGCCTTTAAGTATAGTAGAATTCAAGTGTTTGACTAATTTGGGGATTATTATAGAAATTACGGTAATTAATAATGTTGGTTATCTTTACTATTATAGGTAATCTGTAACTCGGCACACTTCTTGCATTATAGAAGATGAGTGAATCACTCAAAAGGAGTAAGTGAATGTTTGTAAAGAATGTAATGACAAGAACTTCACAATAAAATACTTTGAAAACGATTTGATCGATGATGTAGCCAAACCAATTGTTAAATTACCAAGTGAATGGTGGATTGGTATACAACGTAAGAGATGAATTGACAGGTTATTTAATACTCAAACTTTGTTGGCAGGACTTGTATAAGGCGAAAGGCTACTAGGAGAAATTATTAAGAATGATTTTAACTTTTTAGATGAACGGAAAGAAATCAGAAATAATTGGAATTGAAAAGTATTTTATGAATCCTTTAGATATCACCACAGTTGTATATGATAACTTGGAAAAGTTAAATGATAGCTCCATTGATTTGTTCAGAATATTGCAATAATATAACGCTTCCACTTCCTTTTCAAGTAGATTATGAGAATGAAGTTCTTTCTCTTCAAATCAAGGATTTGATGCCGGAAGGTAAATGCATTTTTATTCCAATCTTTTTATTACAAGGTTACCGAGGGGAAAATGCGAATAGATATTGAAAGAAACAAAAAAGCCCTATTTCTTTCATGAATATTCTGCAATCAAGACATTAGCAGCCTACCTTACATATACAAGAGTTCGATTAGAGGAGGAGAAAGAAAATGAAGAAATTGATTAGTCCTGAGACCGCATTACAATTCATCAATGATGGCGATACCTTACTTGTTGGGGGGTTCGGATTATCAGGTACACCCAATACAATTATTGATGCGATTTCCACTTCCGATAAAAAGAATTTGACTGTAGTTAGCAATAACTTAGGTGAAGAAGGAAAGGGCTTGGGTAAGCTTCTTTTTACTGGGAAGTTGAAAGGGGCAAGAGGTTCTTATTTTACAACAAATCGAGATGCTGTCAGAGCTTGGTCAAATGGTGAGCTTGAAATTGAACTTATTCCCCAGGGGACTTTGGCTGAAGCAATCCGTTGCGGTGGCGCTGGAATTGCTGGTTTTTATACGAAAACAGCCGTAGGTACAAAGATTGCAAAAGGTAAAGAAGATAAAGTCTTTGATGGTGAAACTTATATTCTTGAACGGGCAATTAAGGGTGATGTTGCAATTATTAAAGCTCTTAAAGCCGATACACTTGGTAATCTAATATATGACAAAACAGCACGAAACTTTAATCCGGTAATGGCAACAGCAGCTTCTATAGTAATCGTTGAAGTAGATGAAATTGTGGAGATAGGTTCATTTTCTCCAGAAGAAATTGTGACGCCGCATGTATATGTGGATTATGTCGTCATGAACAGATACGTAAAAAAAGGAGGAAGATATGTTGAGTCAGTCTGAACGTATTAAAATTGCTAAACGAGTTGCTGAGGAATTACAAGAAGGAGAAGTTGTTAATTTAGGTGTTGGTATTCCGACATTGATACCGGATTATCTCGGTGATAAGAAGATGTTCCTTCAGTCGGAAAATGGACTTTTAGGAATGGGACCGACACCTGCAGAAGATGATATCGATATGGATTTAATCAGTGCAAGCAAAAAGCCAATAACCTTTGATGTTGGAGCTTCTTTGTTTGATAGTTCAGATTCCTTTCTAATGATACGAGGAGGACATATTGATGTTGCTGTGCTAGGAGCTTTACAAGTAGATGAAACTGGCGAAGTAGCCAACTGGGCTGTTCCGGGAGAAACTATTCTTGGAGTCGGTGGAGCGATGGACTTGGTGGCAGGTGCAAAGAGAATGATCATTGCTTCTATCCATTTATCCAAAGATGGAAATCCAAAATTAGTGAAAAAATTAACATTTCCTACAAGTGGAAATCGTAAGGCTGACATGATTGTTACAGAGCACGCTGTATTTAAATTTAGAGAAGGTAAAATGTATTTAGTTGAAATTCTTTCAGATATTTCAGTAAACCAATTAAGAGAAATAACGGAAGCAAAGTTTATCAGTTGAAACTGTTTTTTCCTGTTCTGCATCTGGTTTTATCATTGGTTTAACGTGTATTGGGTTGAAATTCAGCGGCTTAATTATTGATCTATCAGGCGGAATTTTAATTGTTACACTAATTCTTACAATGATAACTAGTATTATTTAGGGCATGGATCTTCCGAAGGTAGCAAAATATATCGTACAGGTTCCTCTAATAATTCCAGCTTTAAATGAACATGGTGTATCACCATTATATGTTTGTTTTTATTTTGCAGCATTATCAACAATTACTTCTCCAGTAGCACTTGCAGTTTATTGTTCCTTATATGTTTGTTTATGGGGAAACATTGTTGTTCGTCGATAATACTCCAGATATTATCTTGTCAGTTATTACATCGATTACCGGAATCATCAATCTTGCCCGGGAAGTAGAAAGCTGGTTATGACGCCATGTTTATTTGTATGAAAGAATTATTACGTTTATTGGATCAATTTTGATGGTTATTCAAGGGCTCAAGACAGATATTATGGGTTTGTGATTCTTGTATCAGTATTCATATTCCAAAAGTATTTTAAGAATGAAATTAAAAGTGATAAAAAGATCGTTAGTTAAGGGGATAGTATATGCAAACAATTACAGTAGTAGGATCAGGTGTAATGGGAAAAGGCATAGCTTATGCGAGTGCCATATCGGGATTTAAAGTATTCTTGAATGATCTCACTCAAGATATTTTAGAAAAAGCGAAATATGATATTTATGGCCTTTTAGAAGGAAGTCTTCAAAAGAGCTTTATTACTGAAGAACAATACATTTCCGCAAAAGGAAATCTTGTTTTTGAATCAGATTTAGAATTAGCAGCAAAGGATGCAGATTTAGTAATAGAAGCAGTTTTAGAAAGAATTGAATTAAAGATTGATATTTTTAAAAAGCTAGATTCGATCTGCCGTCCGGATACAATTCTTGCGACAAATACTTCGACAATGAGTCCAACAGAAATTGGAGCACAAATATCTCGTCCAGCTAAGGTAATTGCAATGCATTTTTTCAATCCAGTTCACAAAATGAAGCTGATTGAATTGATTAGAGGGTTAGAGACATCTGATGAAACCGTTCGAATTGTAAAAGAAGCCTCCAAAAGATTAAAAAAAGAAACAGTAGAAGTCAATGAATTCCCTGGTTTTGTGACATCACGCATGAACTGTTTGATTGGGAATGAAGCGATGAACATGCTGATGGAAGGGGTAGCCTCTGCAGAGGACATCGATAAAGCCTTAAAGCTTGGTTTAAATCATCCAATGGGTCCACTTGAGCTTGCAGATTTGGTAGGGTTAGATACTCGTTTAAGAAATATGGAGTACCTTTATCAAACACTTGGTGAAAAATATCGCCCAAGCCCAATCTTATTAAAGTATGTGAAGGCTGGAAGGTTAGGTAAAAAAAGTAATTCTGGTTTTTACCAATATTAATAAAAATAGGAGCTGAAAACATGCAACAATATGAAAATATCCTTGTTCGTAATGATCAGGGGATCATGTGGCTAACACTTAACCGACCTGAATTAAGAAATACATTAAATAAAGAAACATTACATGAGATTGAATCTCATTTTGTTGGGCAGAGGAAAATGCTGATATTAAAGTTATTATTATTCAAGGTGCTGGTGGGAGGTCATTTGCAGCTGGCGCTGATATTAAGCAGCTTCGTGAGAGAAAAATGCTCGAAGCTCTGATACCAGGGTTGCAGGGTCTTTATAAGAAAATTGAACAATCAAGCAAAGTTACGATTGCTGCTATCCAAGGGTTTGCACTTGGTGGCGGATGCGAATTGGCGCTAGAGTGTGATATTTGTATTGCTACGCAGAAAGCGAAATTTGGCTTGCCGGAGTTGAATCTTGGAATCACTCCAGGTGCGGGCGGAACACAGCGTCTCACGAGAGTTGTTGGTAAGGGTAGAGCTTCAGATATGGTACTAACAGGAAAAATTATAGACGGTAATGAGGTAGAAAGAATCGGATTAATTACGTATTTGGCTGACGAAGGAAAGCTTGAGGAAAAAGCTCAGTCTATCGCACAGGAAATTATGAAAAAAGGTCCTGTAGCTATTAAACTAGCAAAGCTTGCAGTTCATAAGGGGTTTGATATTGATCTTGAGACAGCGATGCTGATTGAAAAACTTTCTCAGGCAGTTGCTTTTGGAACAGTGTACAAAAATGAAGGTACACAGGCGTTTTTAGAAAAAAGAAAAGCAGAATTCAAAAATCAATAAAAGGAGAGAGCTACCATGGACTTTAATTTATCTGAAGATATTGAATTTTTAAAGAGTAATGTGCGTAAATTTATCAAAGAAGAAGTAGATCCATATGCCATGGAAATTGAAGAAAAGGATCACATTCCAGAAAAAATTGTTGAAATGTCTAAAGAAATGGGGTTGTTTGGACTAAGTATTCCGGAAGAGTATGGCGGTCTAGGGCTTGATATGGTAGGGAAATGTGCAATTTTTGAGGAAATCGGCAAAACCCATAATGGTTATACAACTTTGATTGGTGCTCATTGTGGTATTGGTTCCGTCGGAATAGTAGAGCTAGGGAGTAAAGAACAAAAGATACGTTATTTACAAAAAATGGCGACAGGGGAATGGATTGGCGCATTTGCCCTGACAGAACCAAATGCTGGTTCTAATGCTGCAGCACTTAAAACAACAGCTGTTAAAAAAGGAGATAAATATATTATCAATGGCTCAAAGCATTATATTACTAATGCTGTTGACGGACACGTGTTCACAGTAATGGCTGTTACAGATAAGGAAAAGGGAGCGAAAGGAATTACGTCTTTTATTGTTGAAAAGGATTTTCCGGGATTTGTTCTTGGAAATGTTGAACAAAAGATGGGGTTAAGAGGTTCTCATTCAGCAGAATTATTTTTCGAGAATTTAGAGGTTCCAGAAGAGAATGTACTTGGTGAGGTTGGAATGGGTTATGTTAATGCATTGAAAATTCTTACAAATGGCCGTGCTGGACTAGCAGCTAGAAATCTAGGTTCTTGCGAAAGGCTACTTGAGTACTCTTTGCAATATGCCAGAGAGCGTGAGCAGTTTGGGAGGCCAATAATCGAAATCCAATCTGTTCAACATATGCTGGCAGAAATAAGCATGCTTATTGAAACGCTTAGGTCACTGACTTACCGTGTTGCTTGGATGTCAGACCAAGGAAAGCGTGTTGTTAAAGAAGCAGCTATAGCAAAACTATACGCTTCAGAGGTATACAACAAGGTTGCTGATTTAGCTGTTCAAATACATGGCGGAATTGGTTATATGAGAGATTATCCAATAGAAAGATATTACCGTGATGCGAGGATAACCAAAATTTATGAAGGTACATCTGAAATTCAACGAAATATTATTGCAGGGGAATTAAAGCGTGAAGTTTCTTATGGGGGAGTGTAAATATTGAATCAAGTATACGTTGTAGAATCAGTTAGAACTGCAATTGGCAGCATAGGTGGAACGATAAAGGATATAACAGTTGATTGCAGAAAAAGTAATTCGTGAGGTGTTGTTACGTACAAATCTAGAGATAGAAGTAGATGAAGTCGTTATCGGGCAGGCTAAACAAAGTGCAGATACTTCCAATCTTGCGCGTTTAGCAGCAGTAAAAGCCAATCTGCCAATTACTACAACGGGTTTTACCGTGCATAGGCAATGTGGATCTGGATTGCAAGCGATTAACACGGCGGATATGCAAATTAGACTTGGATATCAGGATGTTGTGATTGCTGGAGGAGCAGAAAGTATGAGCACTGCACCATATTATTTTCGAAATGCTTGCTAGGGTTTTGGAGCAGGGAATGGCCTTCTGCTAGATCCAAATACAGAAAGTCAGCCTTGCTCTCAACCTATTGAAACATATAGGAACTTGACGATGGGGTTAACTGCAGAAAATCTAGCAGAAAAATATAATATATCACGTGGGAGCAAGATGAATTTGCATTAAGAAGTCAGAAGCTTGCAGGGGCAGCGATTGAGTCTGGCCTTTTTGAAAAGGAAATTGTTCCTGTTGACGTGAAAAAGAAAAACGAAACAATAGCCTTTAAGGTCGATGAGCATCCAAGGGCAACTACTTTAGAAAATCTATCTAAGTTAAAAGCTGTTTTTAAAGCTTTAGTTGAACAAAAACGTTAGAAGATCCATCATATCTGATGTATTTTTTCTTTGAAAACGTATGAAAATGTATAGAAACGAACATTTGAAGTAAAAGATCGATTCCTTAAAGGATTCGATCTTTTTTGTTAATGTAGGAGTGGGATTTCTTATTTGCTGTACAAAGCTAAACGATTGCTCTGATCTAAGAAGGATTAAAGCTTTATTTTATTGAAATTATTGAAAATTATACACTAATAATAAGAAAAAAGACATAAAACGCAAGCTTCAGTTTTTTTGAAAAAGAGCAGCGTCCTATTAGATCTCCTAATATTTACGGTATATCCTAAGTTTTCTAACCTTCGGACCGAATTTCGTACAATGGAAGCTTGCTTTTGTTTATCAAAATAATCTTCGCCTAAGTCTACATACATTTCTTTCCTTGTTAAAAGATAATAAGAAATTCTTAACATGGCGTGGGCAACKACAATTCCAGCTCGTTTTCTTCCTTTTCGCGCARYTGTCCGTCTGTATAGAGCGCCAAGATAGTTTTKGGAGGCTCCAACTGAATGAGCAGCTTCGGTTAAAGCAGATTTTAAAKRTTTATTTCCCYTTTTGCCTCTGGTTGATTTCCTTTTTCCTGCACTTTCATTGTGTCCTGGTACGAGGGCGGCCCATGAACATAATCTGGCTGCACTTTCGAACTGTTTTTCAACGTCCGTTCCGATTTCAGCTAGAATTTGTTCTGCCATTCGAGTGGCAATACCAGGTATTGAATCCAGTCGTTCTATGCTTTCTTGATACACACTAACTCTTTGGTCAACCTCTTGATCAAGTTTTTCAATCTGTTCAGTCAGAAARTCAATATGAGTWAGAATCGTTTTRAGYATCATGCGTTGATGAGGATTCACATACCCATTCAGGGCAAGGATTAAATCATCTTTTTTCTTCTTCATCGAGCGTCGCGCAAAGTTTGCTAGTTTCTCAGAATCATCCTCACCATTTGCGATCGCATGAAGCCATGTCCTTTGATGAAACGCCCATGATATCCGATACGACAGAGCCTARTTTGATATTTRCACCTTCAAGGACCTTTTGAATTCGATTATGCTGTCTAGCTCGTTCTTCAATAATACTTCTGCGATAACGAACAAGCTCACGYAATTCTCGYTGATTTCGATCAGGGATGAAGCTTGCTTTCAACAACCCATGACGAAGAAGTTGAGCGATCCACTCGGCATCCTTGACATCTGTTTTTCGACCAGGGACTGCTTTCATATGTTGT
>NZ_JBFUIB010000158.1:0-7635 GCF_056402095.1 Peribacillus sp. P4_C12 | reverse complement strand
TCACTATGGTGGAGAAGATAATATCACCCTTGTGCTTGTTCAATTTATCGATGAAAGCGAAAGCAGGTGAACTCAATGTTGATTGGTAGAAGAATCAACGGCCGTTATAAACTGATCGAGATGGTCGGTGGCGGCGGTATGGCGAATGTTTACCTTGCAAGGGATATGATTTTGGACCGTGATGTAGCGTTGAAAATCCTTCGTATGGATTTTAATAATGACGAGGAGTTCATCAAGCGTTTTAATCGTGAAGCACAATCAGCAACAAGTCTAGCTCATCCGAATATTGTAAGTATTTATGATGTTGGTGAAGAAGATGCTATCTATTATATTGTCATGGAATATGTGGCCGGTTTTACACTAAAGCAATACATACAAAAATATTATCCGATTCCTGTTGAAAAAGCCTTGGATATCATGAAGCAAATTACGGCAGCGATTTCCCATGCCCATCATAACGGGATTATCCATCGGGACATCAAGCCACAGAATATTTTGATTGATAAAGAAGGAACCGTCAAAATTACGGACTTTGGTATTGCATTGGCTCTAAGTGCAACGAATATAACTCAGACGAACGCAGTCTTAGGCTCTGTTCATTATTTATCTCCAGAACAGGCTAGAGGCGGAATGGCCAATAAGAAATCTGATATTTATTCACTTGGTATCGTCATGTTTGAATTGCTAACGGGGAGATTACCCTTTTCAGGTGAATCTGCCGTTTCGATAGCTCTTAAACATTTACAATCAGAAACTCCTTCGCCAAAACGCTGGAACTCTGAAATACCACAAAGTGTGGAAAATATTATCTTAAAAGCGACAGCAAAAGATTCATATTACCGCTATGAAAGTGTAGATTCAATGGAAGATGATATTCGAACGTCGCTTAATCCAGAGCGTTTAAATGAATCTCCTTTTGCTATTCCTGAAGATCATGATGCAACAAAGGCCATACCAATCATCACGGATGATCAACTTTCAAGTATTGATGAGACAATAGTAAGGGGCCCGGAAAAAAACACTCTAGTCTATGTGGATGATGAGGATAGTGAGTCAGAAGCGGACACTAAAACAAAAAAGAAACAGAAGAAACAGAAAAAACAAAAAACAAAGTCAAAACAAAAAGATAAAAAACGAAAAAAATTGTCTACCATTTTAGTTACCATCTTTTTAGTTCTTGCCCTTTTTGCTGTTTTATTTATAACTCTTGCACCGACGATGCTTGATTCGAAGGAAGTTACCATCCCTGATCTTAAAGGGAAAGAGTTGGATGATGCTATTACTGAATTGGTTAATTTGAAACTGGTTGTTGGAAATACGATTGAGATTGAAGATGAAGAGGTCGAAAAAGACCTAGTGATTAAAACGAACCCTAAGCAAGGCAAGACGGTCAAGGTAGGTGCGAAAATTGATATTTACCAGAGTATTGGTAAAGAAACGATTTCGTTGTCTAGCTATGAAGGCAGAAAGTATTCAGATGTCGAATCCTTCCTTGAAAAAATGGGGTTCAAGGACATTGTCGTGACCGAAGAGTATGATGACAGTGCAGCAGGTACGATAATAAAACAAACTCCTTCGGGAGGTACCGAAATCGTACCATCCGATACGGAACTAGAGTTTACCATTAGTAAAGGTGCAGATCGATTAAGCTTAAAGAACCTAACTGGTTTCAATGAAGCTGGCCTAAATGATTACTCTAATGACAGTGGAATAAAGATTGAGGTGGAAGATAAAGTCTATAATGATTCCATTGCAGAGGGGCTTGTCATATCTCAGTCACCTGAACCGGCTACTAGAGTCGAACAAGGTAGTACGGTGAAAGTAGTCCTTTCAAAAGGGAAAGAAGAAATCCCTCCAAAAAAGGTAACAGAGGAAATTACGATTGAGTATGATCCAGTAGAGCCAGGCAAAGCGCAAGAGATCCAAATTTTCATTGAAGATATCAACAATAGCATGACGGAGCCTCAAGAATCATTTTTTATCGTAGAAACGGTAAAACGAAAGATTGATCTAATGGTATCTCCAGATAAGAAAGCCGGATATAAAGTCATGCGGGACAATCAGGTCATTATCGACGAATCCGTCTCTTATCCAAATTAAATATATTAAATTAGGAGTGTGGCTATGCCCGAAGGAAAAATTATTAAAGCATTAAGTGGATTTTATTATGTTCTTGATGGAGAAGAGGTTTTTCAATGCCGAGGCCGTGGAGTATTCCGGAAAAATAAGGTAACACCTCTTGTTGGTGATTATGTGGTTTATCAGGCGGATAATAAAACAGATGGGACTGTAACCGAAATAAAGCCACGTAAGAATGAATTGATTCGTCCTCAGATATCAAATGTAGATCAAGCCATTCTTGTGTTTTCGGCCGTTGAACCTGATTTCAGCCCAGCCTTGCTTGATAGATTTCTCGTTCTTATTGAAGATAACGAAATCGAACCCATTATCGTTGTAACGAAGATGGACTTAGTGACTGCTGAGAGCCAAGAGAAATTGTCTCAGTATATCAAAGACTATCAGAAGTTGGGCTATACAGTGCTGGAGACTTCTTCAGTTTCCACTGGTGGTATTGAAGAGCTTGTTCCTTATATAGAAGGAAAAACAAGTGTATTTGCCGGTCAGTCAGGGGTTGGGAAATCTTCATTGCTGAATGCAATCAATCCTGAATTAGCTTTAAAGACAGATGATATATCGTCCCACTTAGGACGTGGAAAGCACACCACTCGTCATGTGGAATTGATTCATATTGGTTCTGGACTTGTTGCGGATACACCTGGATTTAGTTCACTTGAATTTATGGAAATGGAAGCTGAACGCTTATCCTATTGCTTCCCAGAAATGCATAAGCATGGAGAAGACTGTAAATTCCGGGCTTGCTTGCATGACAAAGAGCCGAAGTGTGCTGTGAAGGAAGCGGTTGATACAGGGGAGATTCCACGGTATCGTTATGAGCACTATATGCAGTTTTTAGAGGAAATTAGAGATAGAAAGCCGAGGTATTAGAATGGTTAAAATTGCACCATCTATTTTATCAGCTGATTTTGCTAAACTTGGAGAAGAGATTCTGGATGTGGAAAGGGGCGGTGCGGACTTTATCCATGTGGATGTCATGGATGGTCATTTCGTGCCCAATATTACGATAGGCTCATTAATTGTCGATGCTATCCGACCGGTGACAAGGCTTCCGCTTGACGTACATTTGATGATTGAACACCCTGATCGTTATATCGAAGCATTCGCGAAAGCGGGAGCTGATTATATAACTGTACATGTTGAGGCATGCACGCATTTGCATCGCACGATTCAGTTAATTAAATCTTTTGGTGTGAATGCAGGCGTTGTGCTTAATCCGGCTACGCCGGCTTCCTTAATTCAGCCTATCATCGAAGATATTGACATGGTGTTGTTAATGACTGTTAACCCGGGGTTTGGCGGGCAAAAGTTCATCGCATCCGTACTACCGAAAATTGCTGAAGTGAAGGCGATGGCAGACAAATATAATCCAAAGCTTGAAATTGAGATTGATGGCGGAGTAAATGAAGAAACGGCTAAACTTTGTATCGAGCAAGGAGCAACCGTGCTTGTGGCCGGATCTGCCATATATAATCAAAAAGATCGCCATGCAGCTATTCAAAGGATTCGTGGAAACTAAAAGAAAAAAGCCGACATTATCATATTCGTATGATAGTGATCGGCTTTTTTTACACAGAAAGTATGTGCTAATAAATAAAAACGATGTTTCTGTAACGATATGAGTGATAAGAATATTTTATGAAGAAGGATGATTTCATGATTATTAGTATAATGGCTGGGGGCCCTGAGTATTTGTGGCCGGATTTAACAGGATATAAAGAGATGACAGATTTATGGGTTGGAGTCGATAGGGGAGTATGGGCGCTGCTTGAAAATGATATAGAGCCTAGGTTCGTATTCGGCGATTTTGATTCAGTTTCAGAAGATGAATATATGAATATTAATCAAAGACTGGAACATATCAATCTATATCCTTCTGAGAAGGATGAAACGGATCTAGAAATTGCTTTTAAATGGGCTGTAGAACAAAAACCAAGTGAAATTCATATATTGGGTGCTACAGGAGGGAGATTGGATCATTTTCTTGGTAATATCCAGTTACTTCAGAAAGAAAGCATCCTTCCTGTTCATAAGGAAATAGATATGTACATAGTTGATAAACAAAATATATTTTCAGTAAAGACACCGGGCTCTTATAAGGTCACTGCATTGAAAGACAAGAAGTATGTGTCTCTACTCCCTGTTACAGCAGAAATCACTGGCATTACACTCTCAGGCTTCAAATATCCGCTAATTGACGCAAGGCTAGAGATAGGGTCGACACTCTGCATTAGCAATGAACTAATTTCTGATTGTGGGAATGTTTCATTTGAGGAAGGCATATTAATGGTGATAAGAAGCAGTGATTAAAATTCATGCTTAGAGCAGATTCGGATATATACGATCATCCTATATCCGCTTAAAAGCTTATGTTGTAATAGAAAAAATTCCACTTCATCTTATTTGTGGGATGCAAAGAGGAGGGGCATGATGAAATTTTATACGATTAAATTGCCAAAAGTTCTGGGCAGTTTGGTAAGGGCTATGCTCGGAGCGTTTAAAAAAGGCTGATACTTATCTCCATAACACCTCTCTATTTAAGGGGGGTGTTATTTTTTCGGAATTATTAGAGGACAATGAAAAGAATAGGCAAGCCATTAATGGGTGATGACTTTATTGAATGAGGACTAGGCCAGATCAAATAAAGCATACCCATTAAAAATGCAGCCATTTCAAATAAAAAGGCATCCTGAGAGGATGCCGTAACATTATACGCGTTCTACTTTGCCCGATTTAAGAGCTCTTGCAGAAACGTATACACGTTTAGGTTTACCGTCAACTAAAATACGTACTTTTTGAAGGTTAGCGCCCCATGTACGCTTGCTAGCGTTCATTGCGTGAGAGCGGCTGTTACCAGAACGAGTTCTTCTTCCAGTGATTACACATTTACGTGCCATGTTAAATTCCCTCCTAACTACAACAAGCTTAAGTTTTTCAAAGTCGTCTTAAGTCTTTGTAAAATACTTTAATAATTTATCATACCTACCGTGAGAATGCAATACTTCAGTTAATTACTTTCAAGAAAAAAACCTTGACATACATACTTTAAAATTGAATTATAATAAGAACCGTAAGACATTTACTTTTAAAACAATAGACATTATAGTAAAATGTCTTTAGTTGATTTGATTTTTGGGAGGGAAAAGAAAATGTCTATCGAATTACAAACAAAATATGGACAAATTGATATCTCTAATGATGTGATCGCTACTGTAGCCGGCGGCGCAGCTGTGGATTGCTACGGAATTATAGGAATGGCTTCCAAAAAACAATTTAAAGACGGCATTGCCGAAATTTTAAGAAAAGAAAACTTTACAAAGGGTGTAATAGTGCGTCAAGTAGAGGAAGAAGTTCATATCGATATGTATATTATCGTGAGTTATGGAACTAAAATCTCGGAGGTTGCGCATAATGTGCAATCAAAGGTAAAATATACTCTGGACAAAACTGTCGGATTAGCTGTTGAATCCGTTAACATTTTTGTACAGGGAGTTCGTGTGACGAACCCTTAAGCAATAGGAGGAAAGTTTTGTGTCAATTACAAGTTTAGACGGAATGCGCTTTGCAGAAATGATCATTCAAGGAGCCAATCATTTAGCAGCTAATGCCCAAATGGTTGATGCATTGAATGTTTTTCCTGTTCCGGATGGTGATACTGGAACAAATATGAATTTATCAATGACTTCCGGAGCGAAGGAAGTACAAAATAATGTGCAGGAACATATCGGGAAAGTGGGTACTTCTCTTTCAAGAGGCCTATTAATGGGTGCACGCGGTAATTCTGGGGTTATCCTTTCACAACTTTTCCGAGGTTTTGCTAAAGCGATTGAACATAAATCGGAAATTAATAGTGAAGAATTTGCCCAAGCTTTTGATGCAGGTGTTCAGACAGCGTATAAAGCCGTTATGAAGCCTGTTGAAGGTACCATTTTAACGGTTGCGAAAGATGCTGCCAAGCAAGCGGTTTCATCAGCAGCTAAGCACCAGGACCTTATTCAGGTAATGGAGGAAATCGTAACTGAGGCAAATGCTTCACTAAAACGCACACCTGATCTTCTTCCTGTATTAAAAGAAGTGGGAGTTGTTGACAGTGGCGGACAAGGGTTGGTTTTCGTGTATGAAGGCTTCCTTGCTGTATTGAAAGGTGAAGCTCTTCCTGTCCGATCAGCAAACGGTCCAAGCATGGATGATTTGGTCAGTGCCGAGCATCACATGAACGTACAAGGACATATGAACACTGAAGATATCGTGTTTGGCTATTGCACAGAATTCATGGTCCGATTGGAAAGTGACAAGCTGGCTAACAAATCGTTTGATGAAGAAAAGTTCCGCAACGATTTAAGTGAATACGGAGATTCATTATTAGTCATCTCTGATGATGAAGTTGTAAAAGTACATATTCACTCAGAACAGCCTGGTAACTGTCTTAATTATGGACAGCAATATGGTAGTTTAATCAAGATGAAAATCGATAATATGCGCGAACAGCATACAGCGATTGTTGGTGAAACAAATGCGTCGCTTCAAACGAAGCCAAAATCGAAAGAAAAATACGGTGTTGTGTCGGTAGCTATGGGCACAGGTATCAGCGAGCTATTCAAAAGCATCGGTGCTAAATCGGTTATTGAAGGCGGACAAACGATGAACCCTAGCACAGAAGACATTGTAAAAGCAGTCGAAGAGGCGCATGCCGAACATGTCATCATCTTACCTAATAATAAAAATATTATTATGGCTGCCAATCAAGCTGCAGATGTTCTGGGAGATTATGTGACTGTTATTCCTACGAAGACAGTGCCACAGGGCATGGCTGCATTGTTGGCTTTTAATCCATCACAAGATGCTTCTGAGAATAAAAAGGCGATGATTGAAGCCCTTTCACATGTGAAAACGGGTCAGATTACTTATGCTGTCCGGGATACGAACATTGATGGCCTTACAATCAAGACCGGAGACTTCATGGGAATCGATGAAGGAACCATCAAAGTGAAAGATAAAGACAAATCTCAGGCAGCAAAGGACCTTCTTTCTGAGATGATCAATGAAGATTCCGAAATCCTGACCATTTTATATGGAGATGATGCAACTAAAGAAGAAGTAGAGGACCTTGTTGCATTTTGTAATGATAATTTTGAAGATGTTGAAGTTGAAGTCCATAACGGAAAACAACCGTTATATTCTTTCATTTTTTCAATTGAATAATTAAGGCATCATTAAAATAAGGGACTGATCCGTCGCTTTGTTATGATACTGTAAGAATAAAAGGCAATAAACTGCATATGTCATTAGGCTATGCAGTTTATTTTTGCGATATTAAGGATAAAAAACAGCTTTGATGGAGCGACTGTAAATTTGGGTACTATATAAATAACTCCCAGCGTGTTCCTTTGAGTTCAGTTATAAAGAAGGAGGAGTAGATCATGAAATTTAGAAGTGTATTTGATATCATAGGCCCAGTAATGATTGGTCCTTCTAGCTCTCATACAGCAGGAGCTGCAA
>NZ_JBFUIB010000157.1:0-7637 GCF_056402095.1 Peribacillus sp. P4_C12 | reverse complement strand
GTAATACCAATTGAGGTAGTGAGACAAGCTAAAGAAACCGCTATAGCTAATGCAATCGTACCGTAGTCTCCGAGAAGGTTATAAACCAGCCCTGTTACGAGCTGCGAACTCTCCATATCCTTCGGAAATAGACCACTTCCAGTGGCACCAATATACAGCAACCCCCCATAAATAATGAGTAACCCAAAACCAGCAACTATAGTTCCATTCAGCACTATTTTCTTCATTTTAGAAGGTTCGTTGTACCCTTTAGCTACAATCGAGCCAATGAAAACCGAGGCACAAAGAAGACCCGTAAAAACGTCGCCCGTCTGGTAAGCGCTAAAAAAGGAATGGGAAAATGGATTGGAAATCTCTGTTTTTATAGGCGCTCCAATAGGATCGAATGTACCTTTGATGACGATAAAGAGAAGAATGGCAAACAAGGCCGGCGTTAGCACTTGTCCAACTTTATCAATAAGATTGGATCGATCACTTGCAAAATAAAAATTCAATGCAAAAAAAACAATCATTGTTAGGAAAGATGGGACATGAGGGAATAAAGTATGAACTCCCATCTCATGAGTGGTTGCAGCCGTCCGGGGCACAGTAACGAGCATCGCAATCCCTATCATGACAACAAGATTAAATACCTTATAAAACCAAGGACTAATCGGCTTTGTCAGTTCTTCAAATTCCCCATTTGAATTTAATACTGCAACAACTCCTAATATAGGAAGTACGACTCCTGTTAGAGTGAAACCTACTAGCGCTAGTGGCCAATCCGCTCCAGACACCAGTCCGATTGACGGAGGAAAAATCAGGTTACCTGCCCCAAAAAATACGGCAAATAAAGCAAAACCAAAAATAAGGCTGTCTCGTAATATCTTGTTTGTATTCATTTCACACCTCTGTTTTCAAATTTTCACTCACTGAAACCGATTGATAGATTGCATCGTTTTTTTAATAGGTTTCTTTTTCTACGCCCTTTATTTTATTTAAGCAATTTACGTGCCAGTTTTAAAAATATTTTAATAATTATTAATATTATATTAATCATTCACTATATCCTAAGCGTTACAAACGACAAAAGGGTCACCATTCTATTATCTATCCAGAATGGTGACCCTTTTATATTATATTTAATTTCCATTTCCATTGAAGAAGGAGTAAAAATTTTCACTCCCTATGGTAAAGTTTTTTTTACCTTAGTTTATGCTTCTCCATTTTATATTTTAATAATTGTTTCGATATCCCCAACTGTCTGGCAGATTCCGCAATTTTCCCGTTTGTTTTGGTTAATTGGTGAACAATAATCTCTTTTTCAAATTCCTGAACCGCATCTTTTAAAGAATCTACATCCATTTTTTTAAGTTCAGTCATTGGAGCTTCTACATAATCTTTGATTCTGCTAGGAATATCATCCAATGTGATTTGATTAGAACTAACGTGATTATAAGCCGTTTCGACAGCGTTCTTTAACTCTCTGATATTCCCGGGCCATGGGTACCTTTTAAAGCACTCTAGTACTTCCCTTTGAACACGATCTATATATATATTCATCGTATTGTTGTAAAAATTCAGATAATGCTCAACAAGCACTTCGATATCTTCTTTTCTTTCCATTAAGTTCGGCAGGTCAATCTGCACAACACCAATTCTATAAAATAAATCCACTCGCAACCGTTTCTCAGCAAGTAAAATGTCTGGGACCTCATTGGTTGCTGAAATCACCCTTATATCCAACCGGATATTTTTTTTTCCACCTAATCTCCTGATTGTTTTTTCTTCAATAGCTTTTAGTAACTTCACCTGAAGGTTAATATCTAAGGAATTAATTTCATCTAAGAATAATGTTCCACCTTCAGCTTGTTCGAATAAACCCGGCATATCTTCCGATCCAGTAAAGCTCCCCTTATTCGTGCCAAATAAAGTACTTTCCCATAAGCTAGCGGGAACTGCACTGCAGTTAAGTGAAATAAAAGGCTTTCCAAATCGGTCACTTAAATTATGAATGGCCTGGGCAATAAGTTCTTTCCCTGTACCCGTTTCCCCAACAATTAGAACATTTGAGTTTGTTAGAGCAATTCTTCTAAGTTTACCTTTAATACTTTCCATTTTATGGTTAACCGTGATTATATCATCAACCGTATAGACTGTATTATTCTTTCTAAAAATCTTATGGCTCGAATATTTATCTAAATATTGAATAGCATCCTTCGAAAAATAGCGCTTAGAGAATTCTACGGCCCCAATAATTTTATCATTTTCCGCAATTGGGTATGTGGAATTGATGGTCTCAATAACCTCTCCCGTTTTGGTAATCATCTCTTGCTTTATATTACATAATGGTTTCCCGGTTTTTAACACATTCATCAATGTACTATTTTCGTTCGTAATGTTTTTATAAAATGAAGTTACATTTTTCCCCATGAATTCTTCAGGCCGTATTCCAAGTTCTTTAAGAACATTTAAATCTGCCATATCATGAAAAATAATCATCCCTTTATCATCTACGACCAAAACATTATCAAAATCTGATAACCGACTAAATATATCTAAATCCTTATTCACCCTTCCAGCCTCCTATACAACTTAAAATATTTCATAGCCTAACAGTCCCTGATGATTAGTCACACCACTACGTCTAGCTTCTTTTTGGAACTGCGTGGCTTACTCATGAGAATATTCAGGAGCCTTGAAAAAGCTACTAGGGTGTATAGTCTAATCATTCTGATATTTTACCATGAAACAAAGAGCTTTTCCTTAGCAAGCGTGCTCTAGGAATTCTCTATATCCAATTTAACTATGCTATCTGTTTGAACAACAACAAAAAAGAGCATCCCAAAAGTCGAATTGCCTACACCTTTGGAACACTCTCTTTTCTATAATTAATCAGAGCCTGTTATAACAAAATCGTCTTGGAGCAAAGCTAAAGGAAGCTTTCTATTAATAGGATCCCCTGCCGTGACATTAATTTCAGTAATGTGACCACTGGCACCTATTGAAACATCAATCAATTTCCCATCTTCTGTTTTCACTAAAAAGAGCCTTTCCCATTCATAAACATAGGAATTCTTTTGAACATAAACTTGTTCGATGGTCCCATTCTGAGTACACTCAATAGTGTAAATCGGTTTTAACAAGGAATCACCCCTCCACTATCTATCATAATATTCAGCTTATACCCAGCCACGGAATATCGAGGCTTCTGCCATTTTTCTGACACCCACCATATATGCTGCCAGCCTCATATTCACTTTTCTTGTCTCGGACATTTCATATACTTGATTAAATGAATTGACCAATAACTCTTTTAATTTGGTTTGAACCTCTTCATCTTCCCAGTAGTAACCCTGATTATTTTGAACCCATTCAAAGTAAGAAACAGTTACACCGCCTGAACTTGCTAATACATCAGGTACAAGAAGCACATTGCGTTCTGTTAAGATTTTAGTAGCCTCCAAAGTGGTCGGACCATTCGCTGCCTCTACGACAATTTGCGCTTTTATAAGATGTGCATTTTCTTGCGTGATTTGATTAGAAATAGCAGCAGGCACTAAAATATCACAATCTTGTTCTAGAAGCTCTTGATTGGTAATTTTATTTTCGAATAGTGTTGTTACCGTTCCAAAGCTATCCCTTTTATCAAGTAAGTAATCGATATCGAGGCCATCTGGGTTATATATGGCACCATATGCGTCAGAAATACCAATCACTTTCGCACCTGCATCATGCATGAATTTTGCTAAAAAGCTTCCCGCATTCCCAAATCCTTGGACAATAATGCGTGCACCTTTCAGTTCTATGCCCTTACGCTTTGCGGCTTCTTCGATACAAATCGTGACACCTTGTGCAGTTGCCTTTTCCCTACCGTGTGAACCGCCCAGCACTAGTGGTTTACCTGTAATGAATCCAGGAGAATCGTGTTCTCTTATTCTACTGTATTCATCCATCATCCATGCCATGATTTGAGAATTTGTATAAACATCCGGGGCCGGAATATCTTTAGTCGGCCCCACTATTTGGCTAATCGCTCGAACATACCCGCGGCTAAGCCTTTCTAATTCACCCATAGACATTTGGCGCGGATCGCAGATAATGCCACCTTTTCCTCCGCCGTATGGCAGATTCACAATCCCGCATTTTAAACTCATCCACATCGAAAGTGCCTTTACTTCTTCCTCATCGACTTCAGGATGAAAACGGATTCCACCTTTTGTAGGACCAACAGCATCGTTGTGCTGGGCACGATATCCAGTGAATATCTTTGTTGAATTGTCATCCATCTTAATTGGAATTCGGACGGTCAGCATACGAAGAGGCTCCTTTAAAAGCTCAAACACTTCTTCCGAATAACCAAGCTTACCCAGCGCCTCCTTGATTACGACCTGTGTGGATTCAAGCAAGCTGGCAGTTTCTTTTTCTTCTTTGATCGTTGTACTCAATGGAATTCACCTCATAGGGATATTAGGATAAAACTCTTTTAATACGTTCAATTGCCCAATCTAGCTCTTCTTTAGTGATCACTAGCGGCGGAGCAAAGCGGATAACTGTATCATGTGTTTCTTTACACAGTAATTTTTCTTCTTTTAGTTTTTCACAATAAGGTCTTGCCGCTTCAGTTAATTCCAATCCAATAAATAAGCCTCTTCCACGAATATCTTTAATCATAGGATTATTGATTTCTTTTAAACTATCCATGAAATATTTCCCTAGCTCTAATGAACGTTCTGCCAGTTTTTCATCTTCAAGAACTTCTAATGAAGCGATAGAAACTGCACATGCTAATGGATTACCACCGAATGTAGAACCATGTGAACCAGGATTAAATACGCCAAGAATTTCACGGTTTGCTGCGACACATGAGATTGGAAATACTCCACCACCAAGTGCTTTTCCTAAAATATACATATCAGGAATCACTTCATCCCAATCAGAAGCAAACATTTTTCCTGAACGGCCAAGTCCTGATTGAATTTCATCCGAAACGAATAGAACATTATTTTCTTTACATAGTTCGTAAGCTTCTTTTAAGAATCCTTGTGGAGGGATGATGATTCCCGCTTCACCTTGGATCGGTTCAATTAAAAATCCAGCTGTTTGAGGTGTAATCGCTTCTTTCAAAGCTGCAAGATCTCCATAAGGAATAAGCTTGACTCCCGGTAGCATTGGTCCAAAACCTCTTCTGTATTCTTCGTCTGAAGACAATGACACAGCTGCCATCGTACGGCCATGGAAATTGCCTATACAAGCAATAATCTCCGCTTGATTTTCAGCGATTCCTTTCACGTCGTAGCCCCAGCGTCTAACAGCCTTGATAGCTGTTTCAACTGCTTCAGCACCAGTATTCATAGGCAGCGCCATATCTTTTTGTGTAAGACGAGCAACCTTTTCATACCAAGGGCCTAATTTATCACTATGAAACGCACGAGAAGTTAACGTTACACGATCTGCTTGTTTTTTTAGTTCATCGATAATTTTTGGATGTCTGTGGCCTTGATTCACTGCAGAATAGGCACTTAGCATATCCATATATTTGTTTCCTTCAGGATCTTCCACCCAAACTCCTTCTGCCTTTGAAATGACAATTGGAAGTGGATTATAATTGTTTGCACCATATTGTTCCGTTTGCTCGATTAATTTTTCTGTTACTGTTGTCATGTTGATTCCCCCCTATGATTTATAGCGTTTCAGATGTTGTTTTTCCTTGAAGATGCAGAACTAAATAATCAGGACCGCCCGCTTTTGAATCTGTACCTGACATATTGAATCCGCCAAATGGCTGGTATCCTACAATGGCACCAGTACAGCCACGATTGAAGTACAAGTTCCCTACGTGGAAATCCTCACGCGCCTGCTCGATATGTTCAATATTGTTCGAGATGACCGCACCTGTTAATCCATAATCTGTGTTATTAGCAATCTCAATCGCATGATCGAAATCTTTTGCTTTACAGAATGCTACTACTGGTCCAAAAATTTCTTCCTTCATAACACGAGCATTTTCATCCACATCTGCAATAATTGTTGGTTGGATAAAGAAACCTTTTGAATTGTCTCCTTCTCCTCCTGCAACTAACTTCCCTTCTGTTTTACCGATCTCTACATAGCTCATGACTTTGTCGTAAGCAGCTTGATCGATAACTGGACCCATAAAGTTATTTACATCTGTTGGTTCTCCAACTGTTTTTTCTTTTGTTAATTCAATAACACGATTTAATACTTGATCATACACATCTTCCACTACGACGGTACGTGAACAAGCAGAACATTTTTGACCGGAGAATCCGAATGCAGAAGCGACGATTGATTGTGCCGCCAATTCCAAATCAGCCTCTTTATCAACAACGATCGTATCTTTACCGCCCATTTCAGCGATTACACGTTTCAACCAAATTTGGCCTTCATGAACCTTTGACGCACGCTCATAAATACGGATTCCAACATCACGAGATCCGGTAAAGCTGATGAAACGTGTACGAGGATGATCTACCAAATAATCGCCAACTTCAGCACCGCTTCCTGGAATGAAGTTCACAACTCCTGCAGGTAAGCCCGCTTCTTCCAACACTTCAATGAATTTAGCTGCAATGACCGGTGTTGTACTTGCTGGTTTCAATAAAACGGTATTTCCTGAAACAAGAGCCGCTGTCGTCATGCCTGCCATGATCGCAAACGGGAAATTCCAAGGTGAGATGATGACACCGACACCAAGTGGAACATAGTTGAAAGCATTGTGTTCAATCGGACGGCTTTCTACTGGCATGCCGTCTTTAAGCTTCAGCATTTGACGTGCGTAGTATTCCATGAAGTCGATCGCTTCCGCTGTATCTGCATCCGCTTCATTCCAAGGCTTTCCTGCTTCTTTAACCAATAGAGCCGAGAAATAGTGTTTTCTTCTGCGAACAATGGCTGCTGCTCTGAATAAAATATTTGCACGCATTTCTGCTTTTGTTTTTCTCCAAGTTTGGAATGTCTTATCTGCCGCTTGCATTGCTTGCTCTGCAAGGTCTTTGTTTGCTTTTGACACAATCCCGATAACTTCTTTTTTGTCTGCTGGGTTTACAGAGGTAATGACTTCATCTGTAAAGATTTTTTCACCGTTAATAACTAATGGATATTTATTTCCTAATTCTTTAGCTACATCATTCAAAGCTACCTGAAATGCTTTATTGTTTGCCTCATTATTAAAATCAGTAAATGGTTCGTGTTTGTATGGTTGGACCATTATGTCTCATCCCCCTAAGATTTATGTTTTTACTTCTCTCTTTATAACTAGCAAGTTCCGTGCCAACTTTTCAACTTTTTAGAAAAATATAGATTTTTCTAAGGAAATGCAAAGAAATTCAGCACTTTTGGTGAAAAATAGCATAGTGTGCCATTATTTTTTGCTTTAATTCTTATATTTGTGGCTTGAACGCTATAGTTTTTATTAATGCAAGATTTGTGCCAACTTGTTTTTTCACGAAAAACAAGGAATTTTTATCTTTTGTGCAAAAAAAATTTGCACTTTAATGCAAAATAATCTTGCTGTGCAAATTTTTATTGCGCCTTTTCTGTAAATCCTCTACAATAATCTCTAAGAAATGAATAAAAGTAGGAGGCATTAATGAATTTAGATCAGATCATAAAAATAGAAGGTTTTCAATCTATCC
>NZ_JBFUIB010000156.1:0-7653 GCF_056402095.1 Peribacillus sp. P4_C12 | reverse complement strand
CTTCAGAGAGGTGTCGTCAGCTTTCTTATGTCATGGTTAATCAGCTTGCTGACCTCCATTCAATTCCATATGAGAAAACGGGATTAGCGGAAATCTCCAAGCCTGAAGGGTTTATCGAGAGACAAGTACACGGTTGGATTTCCCGATATGAGCGGGCAAAGACAGATGAAATCAAAGAAGTAGGGCCACTTATCGATTATTTGCAAAAGAATATACCTCAGTATAGCCAAACTTCCATTATCCATTATGACTACAAGATTAATAATGCAATGTTTAACCAAAACCTAAGCGAAATGGTAGGATTATTTGATTGGGAAATGTCCACCGTTGGCGATCCGCTGGCAGATTTAGGAGTTGCTTTGAGCTATTGGACTGAAAGCAGTGACCCAGAATTGATTAAATTCGGTTTGGGACAAGCGTCAGTTACAACCTTGGATGGTTTTCTGACCCGACAAGAATTTATTGAAGCCTATGCAGTGAGAAGTGGCAGGAGTGTTTCCAACATCGATTTTTATTTAACCTTTGGATACTTTAAGTTAGCTGTCATCCTTCAGCAAATCTATTATCGTTATAATAAAGGACAGACCAATGATCTCCGCTTTTCTAAACTTGGAACAACGGTCAAAAGCTTAATCATCCATGCAGCTCATGTTGCGGCGAAGGAAGCTTGAGAATATGGGACATATACAAAACATACATTTGCTATTAAAAAAAGAAGAGATAGATAGGGAAAAGCTTTTAGAAGGAGAGAAAGTGGCCATCATCCTGGATGTTTTATTAGCGACTACAACTATCATTTCATCTCTTCATAATGGAGCCCGACAAGTAATTCCTGTCCTTAACCCTGTAGACGCCCTATTGAGAAGCAAGGAATTGGATCATGAGGATTATATATTGGCAGGAGAACTTAAAGCTAAGCCGGTTGAGGGATTCATGTATCCGAGTCCGACGCTTTTGAGTAAATTAGTTCTCAATAAAACGCTTGTATTATCTACGACTAATGGGACGGTTGCAATGAGAAACTCTGCTGCAGCCAAAAAGGTGTATATAGCGTCCTTGTTAAATAATCCCTCTGTTGCTGAAAAAATAAAAAAAGATCATCAGACCGAAACGATTATTATCGTTTGTTCGGGGAATTCGGGTGAATTTAGTTTGGAAGACTTTTACGGAGCAGGCCATTTGATAGAGTGCTTGATTACTGGAGCACAAGGAACGTTCAGTCTGAATGATGCAGCAATTGCTGCTTGCACTTTTTATCAGACGAATACCGACAATACTTTTGATATTCTTCAATCATCACATGTCGGGCAGCTGTTTGATAAACATGAATTGATTGATGATTTGAAATTGGCTTCTCAAAAAGGTTCGATAAATCTTGTTCCTGAGTTGATAGATGGGAGAATCGAAGCTGAATTGAAAAGGCAGGAAACGTAATAACATGTTATCAAATTCAGTTGAAGAGGTGAAGGAATGAGGTTTTTACAGTCAATAGCGGTGGTAACAGGTGCAGGATCTGGAATTGGAAAGGCTACAGCAATGCGCTTATCGGACGAAGGAGCAAAGGTTTTATTAGTGGGCCGGACGAAAGGAAAGCTGAAGGGAGTAGCTGCTGAAATCAATGCCCGGCACACAATTCCCGTGGCCGATATTTTTCCTGCAGATGTGACGGAAGAGGAAGATATAAAAGAGTTGGCGCTGTATGTAAAAGAACAATATCGGGATCTTCATATTTTAATCAACAACGCAGGTGGATCGAAATCCTCGAAGCTTTTGGATACCTCTACAGATGATTGGGATATGATTCAAGATGTCAATTTAAAAAGTGTCTTTCTTGTTTCGAAGTACTTAGGAAAAGTGATGGAAGAAGGTGCTAGAAATGGGAATGGTGACTCCGTTAACCGGGCAATCGTGAATGTTGCTTCACTCTCAGGACATCAGGCTGGAGCGTTTATCCCACATTACAGCTCCGCTAAAGCAGGAGTAATCAGTTTGACTAAATCTCTAGCACTGGAATTAGCTGGAGTTGGCATACGTGTCAATTCCGTATCACCTGGGTTTATTGAAACACCCTTAACAGAGGATGGTCTGCAGAATGAAAAATTCGTAAAGTCCATTCAACGGAACACGGCTCTGGAAAGAGTAGGTAAAGCGGAGGAAATTAGTAATGTCATTACGTTTGCTGCTTCGCCGGAAGCTTCCTATATGACAGGAACCGACATCTTGGTCGACGGCGGCTGGTTGATTAAGTAGAAAAGGGGATGGGTAAATGTTAAAAGAACACTTATTAACAGAAGTAAATAATAATGTATTAATCGTGACTTTGAATCGTCCTGAACGCTTGAATGCCTTTAGCCCAGATATGATCTCAAACTTAACGAAAACGATTACCGATGTTAAGCACAAGCCTCATATAAGGGCCGTTGTCATCAAAGGGGCTGGACGTTCTTTTACTGCAGGAGGAGACGTTAAGTCGATGGGGCAAGCCTCGGCAGGACAATTGTATGATCATGTTGGTAAAATGAATGATTGCATTTTGGCGATGGATTCTTCTGAGGTTCCTATTATTGCTGCAGTTCATGGATTTGCGGCAGGAGCTGGTTTCAATTTGGCACTCGCATGCGATTTAATTGTGGCTTCTGATGATAGTCAATTTGCTATGAGTTTTTCACAGGTGGGCTTGATTTCAGACGGAGGAGGTTCGTACTTTTTACCAAAATTAGTAGGTCCTCATCTTGCAAAGCAGCTCTTCTTTTCGGCTGAACCGATTTCGGCCGAGCGCTTATATCAGTTAGGTGTCATTAATTATTTATTTCCACTAAATCAACTAGAAGAAGAAACGTTGAAACTTGCTGACAACCTTGCCAATGGACCGACAAAGGCATTTGGAATGATGAAAAAACTCGTTAGTCATTCATTTACAGCCACACTAGATGAAATACTCGAACAGGAACGAATTACCCAAACCTTGATGKCGTCTACAGAAGATCATCTAGAAGGAGTAGCGGCATTCAAAGAAAAGCGTAAACCTGAATTTACTGGAAACTAACAAGGGGGAACAGTGATGAAAGCCATTCAATTTGAAGAATACGGTGGACCGGAAGTACTGAAAATGACTGATAAAGAAAAGCCGGTGCCAACTGGACATGAAGTGCTGATTGAAATTGACTGTGTCGGCGTTAATTATGCCGATACAGCGAGAAGGGAAGGGCAATATGTGGTTCCTACACCACTACCTTTCATACCAGGTGCGGAAATAGCTGGAGTGGTGGTGGAGGTTGGTGAAGAAGTAACCAAAATCAAACCGGGGACAAGGGTCGTGAGTCTGATTGAAGCGGGAGGGTATGCCGAATATGCCTTATCGGATGAATTCTCTGCAATTCCTCTTCCTGATGTGATTCAGTTCCATGAAGCTGTTGCCTTACCACTCCAAGGGTTAAGTGCCTATCACATTATAAAAACGATGGGACGCCTGCAAAAGGGTGAAACGGTGCTTGTCCATGCAGCTGCAGGTGGCGTTGGAACGATTGCGGTCCAGCTTGCCAAAATCTTCGGGGCTGGAAAAGTAATTGCCACCGCAAGTACTGAGGAAAAGCTGACGCTAGCTAAGAAGCTGGGGGCCGATATTCTCATCAATTACACCAAAGAAGGTTGGGAGCAGGAAGTGCGTGAAGCCACTGGAGGAAAGGGTGTCGACGTCGCACTGGAAATGGTTGGTGGAGACATATTCAATAAAACACTGAAATGTTTGGCTCCATTTGGCAGACTTGTTGTTTTTGGTAATGCTAGCCGTGAGGCATATACGATGAACCCACAGGTTTTAATGCGCCGTAATCAATCTGTGGTAGGTTTTTTCCTGCCGCAGATTATGAAAAAACCAGATTTGCTGCTACCGAGCATCAAAGAGCTCTTTTCTTACGTAGCGTCAGGAAAGCTAACGCTGACTATCGGAGGTATTTATCCGTTTGAACAGGCTGCTGATGTACATGGAGAAATGAACTCACGCCAAACAAAAGGAAAGTTGATTTTGCAGGTTAAATAAGGAAGGAGGGTGTACCGGACTTACCGGGGACACCCTTATTTTATGTGGGTATTACTAGTGAATTTTGGCTATATGACTTGTGAGTCATTTAATCCGTTTTAATACTCACATCTTTATCAGGATGCATGAAAGGGGCATTTGGGGCTCTTTTTGCCTCTAACAGTTCGCGGTTTTCAGTTGAGTTCCATCCAATATCATTAGTTGGGTGTATCCATTCGTCTCCAGCCATGATTTCTGGGTCTGTATCTTCGCTCCAATTTTCGAGTGGTGAGTTTTCTGATGCATATTTGCTGTCCCCAATGACGACTCCATACTCATTAACAAAAGGAGCTTGCGGTTTTATCCCGGTACCTTTAAAGCTCGGTGCGTTAATTTGGTGAGGTTGGGTATCATCCATTATTGGATTATCCAATTTTCTTTTCATAAAGTATCTCCCTTTCGTTTTAGGGTTATTTTACTCGACTACCCATATAATATCCCTGAATAATTTTAAGCGGAATTACCCCATTCTAAAAAGTAAAACTTTTTAAAAAAGGTGGAATGAACATGAAACGGAAAGCCAATGTAGATGGAGCAATCAAAGCAAGTACGACGCCAAAGAAAAACCAAGCAGTAGAGGAATATTCAAATGAATTCGCAGTTGAAGAAAACGCCATGAAAGGTGCCAACCGTAATTCAAAGCAAGGCAGAAAAGGTAGAAGTTAATGGATAAAAACAAACGCAACTCTCAAGAAAAACGGGTTGAAGAAATTGTACGAACGGAATTCGGAATGGAATTCAGTGGTGATATGAATGCATCCAAGATCTATGAAATATTGTCTACAGAAAATAAAAAACGTGAAAATAAATAGAGAATAAAGGACGGACCCTTTTTGGGATCCGTCCTTTATTCATTATAAAATGATGCTATCAGATTTTGAAAGAGAAAAAATGGATGAGCCTTTTCCGCTCGGATCAAAATAAGCAAGCATAATCGATGGTTTATTAACAATTGTTCCATCTGCTAAATATGTTTCTAAATCAAAAGGAAGTTCTTCAAGTAATGTGTGTTTGTGAATTTCTTTTTCATTTAGTCCCAAGGCAATGAAAGAAGATCCAAGATGTTCAGGTTTGTTTAGAATTTCTTCATAAATCTCTTTGCGCCCTTGTTTATCAAGAGAAGCATCCCACCATGGTTTACGTGGTTTGTATTTTTGATTCATGAAATAATCCAATTTCATGAGTCCGATAATGGCTTTTAAATCAGCTGATTCTCTGGAAGATAAAAACTGCTGTAATCGACGGAACAAGTCTTCAAGTTGATGTCCGATTCGTGACCAGCCTTGTTCATCCCAGAAGGTACCAAATTCTTGGAAAAAGTCGAATGGTGAATTAAACACCGATTCAACCAGAAACTCTGTCGTATGATCCATTCTGTGATCGTTCCAGTATTTTTCAAGCACATCTTCAACTTGTTTAATACGGACAATGTCGTCAAAGGACAAAACATTATTCCCAAGAATTTCATAAGGAGCATGATCACTGTAAATATAGTCGTGATCATTGGCACGTATCCGTAGGCCTGTACCACGCAGCATTTTTAAGAAACCAAGCTGCATTTCTTCGGGCCTTAGTTCGAAAACATCATTGAAGGTCTTCCTGAATGAATGATAGTCTTCCTCAGGCAAACCAGCAATCAAGTCAAGATGCTGATCAATTTTTTGACCGTCTTTGACCATGGTGACTGTCCGTGTTAGTTTTTCGAAATTTTGTCTTCTCATGACCAAATCATTTGTATGATCATTCGTCGATTGTACGCCGATTTCAAATCGGAACAACCCGGCTGGTGCATGATCATTCAAAAACTGGATAACTTCCGGACGCATGATGTCCGCTGTGATTTCGAATTGGAAAACCACTCCAGGATGATGTTCGTCAATTAAAAATTGAAACATATCCATTGCATAACTCCGGCTGATATTGAAGGTACGGTCAACGAACTTAATAGTTTTTGCACCATTTTCCATAAGGTACCTAATATCTTCTTTGATCTTTTCCCGATCAAAATACCGGACACCTACTTCGATAGATGAAAGACAAAATTGACAGCTAAACGGACAACCACGGCTTGTTTCGATATAGGTGACACGTTTGGATAGCTCGTCGCGGTCTTCTTCCAATCGATAAGGGGTAGGGAGGGATTTCAAATCCACCTTGCCATTCTGTGGCTGAATAACTTTTTTTCCATCCTGTCGATAGGCAATCCCACCGACTTTTTTATAATCGTTAGCACCTTCAATTTCAGATAAAAGAGCTTTGAAAGTAACTTCTCCCTCGCCAATTACGATAAAATCAGCTCCGGGAATCTGGTCAAGCCATTCACCAACATCATATGTGACTTCAGGTCCGCCGAGAATGATAACCAATTCAGGATTGATTTTTTTCAGCATTGCCACGACTTTCATTGTTTCCTCGATGTTCCAAATATAGCAGCTGAACCCGATGACATCAGGTTTTTTGGAATAAAGGTCGCCTACGATGTTCATAATCGGGTCTTTTATCGTATATTCTGCCAGCTGTACATCATAATCTGGCTGAGCATAAGCTTTTAAATATCGGATGGATAGCGATGTATGGATGTATTTTGCGTTAAGAGTACTGATTATTATATTCATGTTAAAGGGCGTAAAAGAAACGCCTGGCTCCTTTCGTGTACATGTCTTTTTAAGCCAACAAGCACTAACGAGTAATTTTACCATAGCCTGCTCCATTTGAAAAATGCGTTATTATTAATGAAGGGGAATCTATTGCCTTTGCTTTTGGCTTGTAAATTGGAATGGAATTATGTTTGAAAAAACGGATAAAGCAGAAACTGCTTTATCCGTTTTTTTCAAAATGCTTGTTTAATATACTCTTTTGTTTTAGTCATGAAACGTTTTGTTTTGGTTGCTTTCAATTCGATAATTGGCTGGGCCATTGTAGCAATCATTTGGCTTGACAATAACAYAGTGATCAAGAATGAGAGGCCAGCAAGCATGATAAAACTCTCTGTATTACTGAAGTAGTCTTGTATGGTGCTTTCACGGAAGAAACGAATGAAGAAGCCGTGTAGCAGATACACATATAAAGTTTGTTTACCCCAATTGGTAAAGAAATATTGTCCGCGTGGGATGAAGGATAGAAAGCTAAACACTGAAATTATGCTCAATCCATAAAATCCCAGTCGCTTAAACATGGACACGATTGTCGCATCTTCAAGCTCGGCATAGGGTTTCGAACCGAGCAGCCATTTATAATTGATATCGGTATTTAAATAAAAGCCGATAAAAATCACTAACATGACACCAAGTGAAGCCAAACGAACTTTGGGTGTGAATAACTTTTTTAAATGATCTTTGCTTAAATGGTAACCGATTAAAAACATCGGGAAAAAAACGAATGTCCTTGAGAGACTAAGGTAATTGGAGATATTGTCAATATACCCAATTAATAAAGCGATTAAAATAGATAAACCTATGCCTACTGAAGGCTTTAGCTTTGAAAAACCAAGTAGCATGATGTTCCAACAGAATAAACTGATCAAGAACCAAAGCGACCACTGAGGATCAAGCAAGTCTACTGTGAGGGCAGTACGT
>NZ_JBFUIB010000155.1:0-7724 GCF_056402095.1 Peribacillus sp. P4_C12 | reverse complement strand
ACGTATTACTGTGTTCGTGACATTGGTTTTAACAAATTGTTTTGTGGGTGAAATTTGAGGTGGACTATGCTGAAAAGGAAAAGTTTGTGGCGGACAATATTGTGGTGGACATTGACCATTGTGTGCATTAGCCCATGTTCTATTATACATTTCAAAACCTCCGATTCTTATTTTATAAGTCATTGATAGTTTATGAAATACAATAATAAATGGACTAGTATAAATGCCTCATTTCAAAACAATAACATCGAAAAGGTTAACTTTGAAAATTATCAAAAATATATAATTTTCATCTTGGTAATATTACTCAGTACGGCTAAAGCATAATAAAAAATAACGATTCCGGATAAGAAATAGTTACAAAAGTTAATCGGGGCTAAGGGAAATGCAAAAGAAAATTCTATCTATTGTCAGTAGAAGTAGTGATCCAAAGGCGGTTCCAATGAACACGATAGACCAACTAACATCTATACTTTTTCAAAAAGCAGCCGTTTTGCATCTTTGGTTCTAGAAACAGAGAACATGTACATCCACATCTGTTTATTTTGTGCCTAAAATGGAAGGGGGTATCGATGGAAGAGACGTAGTTATAAGAGGGTGAATTTGTGTAGGATTATCAAATCTAGTCTTTTAAGTTTAATCTACCTATAAGTGCAATGACATACGGAAAGCTATTTATTAGGCTAGCATTTAATTTGAATAGTGCCCTACTAAAAGAGTAGACTAAGTTTCGAAACAAGTTTACGAATATGTAGGGCAAGATGTTGATATGGACACCTGGCCCCTTTTAATTTTTAGGTAATGTATGTAGATTAAGGTGTCCGATTTCTTGATTGGTTTGTGGAGGGAACCAAAGAGGTAGTAATACTGTTACAGGTTTAAGCGATAATACGTATCTTGCCTTAATTGTTCATGGGYAATCTATAGGCTGTGGAATGTCTTTGAGCGAGTGATTAGCTCTGTCTTCATTAGCAAGCTTTACCCTATCCGTGTTGATGTGGTCACTTCTACATGCGGTACATTAATCAAACCCCACAGGAAGTCATTGATCGACTTCTAGTGAGGTTTTAATCTTTTGTTTAGCTTAAAAAATAAAAATTATGAACAAATTATCATTTAAATATATTTATACTGATAATTGGCATAGCAAAAACATCAATAAGAAACGCACCTACTATAGGAACGATTAAAAACGCTTTACTTGAAGGCCCATATTTAGCAGTGATTGATCTCGATGGTCATATTATTATTTCTTGTCTACACACATGAATACTTCATTTATTAGGTTAGCAGCTAGTTTTACCGTGCGATTATCATAATCTAATGATGGATTTACTTCACAAATATCAAATGAAATAGTTTTCTTATGTGAAGTAATTTTGCGAATTAATTCTCTAACTATTTTTCCAGAGAGACCAAATGAGGAAGGTGCACTAACACCTGGTGCTTCAGAAGCGTTTATAACATCCATACAAAGTGTTAATATAATACAATCCTTTTGATTTATAAAATTTTGAATTTTCTCTTCATTTTCATTGGAAATCTCATTTACTAATTCATCTTCATAAATCCAGGAACAGTTAAGTGAGGTAGCGGTGTTAAATAATTTTTTTGTGTTTCCATAACGTTGAATACCAATAGGTAAATAACTTGCTTGACTATCATTGTCCAATATTTGTTTAAACATTGTTCCAGAAGAAGTCATTTGGTCATAAGAACGTAAGTCAAAATGAGCATCAATGTTGAGGATCCCTATTTTAACATTTGGTCCAACATGCGACCTTACTCCTAGATAATGTCCATAAAAGGTTTCATGTCCGCCTCCCAAAATAACAGGAAACATATTTTTAGTTAATATTTTCTCAACGTGACTTCCTAATTCAGCTTGAGCTGCTTCTAACTGTTGATTTTCACAAATGATATTTCCAAAATCAACTAGACTATCTGCTGATTGGCCGTGCCAAGATAAAGAAGATAAGGATTTACGTATTTCATTTGGAGCTTCTTTGCTTCCAAGTCTTCCTTTATTTCTGCGCACGCCTTCATCACAAGAGAATCCTATTATCCCGCATGAATCATTTGTTGATGTTTTTGAATGATCACTAACTATTTGATGAATTCTAAATTCATCTTTATCTATTAAACTATCTGTTCTGCCTTTCCATAAATCCATATTTGGTACTGCATACATTTATTATCCCACCCTAGAAATTATTTATTTATTAGAGTATATCTGCTATTATTTATAATATCCAATACGTATTTTCAATATATTAATATAAAAAAACTATAAGTGGGGTGCATTTTTGGATATTAGGCAACTAACTTATTTCATTTCTGTAGTAGAAAATAAGAGTTTTTCAAAAGCAGCAAAAAAATTGCACCTTTCTCAACCCTCGTTAAGCAATGCAATTACAAAATTAGAACATAATATTGGATTTCCTTTACTTGAACGGTCTACTCGTTCTGTTCGACTATCAGATTCAGGAGAATTATTCTATCAAAGAGCAACTGAAATATTAAAAAAATTCCAACAATTTGAAATAGAATCGGCAGAAATACAACAAGTTGGAAATAAGCAGCTGTCTATCGGAATTATTGAATCAACAAAACATTGGATATCTCAGGTAATTAGAGATTACAATAAACATCAATCAATAACTCATTATCAATTAGACGAAATATTAAGTAAAGATAATGTAATTAACGCATTACTAAATTATAAAAATCATCTTGTTTTAACAAATCAAGAAATTACTCACCAAGAATTAAATGTACAAAAATTATATTCTGAAAAATTATGTTTAATTGCAAATGTTAATCATGCACTGTTCAAGATACCGAATATTTCATTATCGGATATTCAGCCATACCCTTTTATTATATGTTCAGATGGGTTTGAAACGAGGAATAACATTTTCAAAGCCTTTGAAGCCGAAAATCTATCTCTCGATGTACAATTTTCCGTCGAACGCTTTGAAACAATTTGTGAACTAATTTCAAATGACTTAGGTATCAGTATCTTACCTGAACGATATTGTGAAAGTATAAATGATTCTAGATTGCACTTTGAATATTTGGATTCATCATATTTTAACCGTACTGTGTATCTAGTTACATGTAAGAATCGTTTTGTTGCTCCACATGTTAACTTATTTATTAAACATATTTTTGATTTTCACAATCTCGAAGTCCCAATAGAGTAAAGCCTATTGGGGCTTTTTTTGTAGTAAGAAAGCTATAATCCGAGGGTCCCATATGACGTTCACATAATAGGGGTGGAGGATTAAGCACCTATAGAAGTATCTCGTTTGTAAAATGTTATTCCTGAAAAGTATGATTATTATCCCCAGTGATCTAGAAAAACACCAGTTTCATGATTCTTTATATCACGAAACAATAATCCGAAGGGGGTAACTGGGCTTTTCGTATGTTGTCTCTAACAGCCCAAAATTAAAAGAGTAGCAATTGCTACTCTTTTAATTTTTAACCAGTCCTATTTTAATTTAATTCTAATTGAATTGTAGTAACAATATTAGCATCATCGATCCATAAATAAACATTCTTACATTTGTGCGTGAAATATCTAATTGCAAAAGTATCTTTTAAAGAATCTTCTAAAGTCCAACTGGATATGGCAAGAGAAATTATAGGACCCTGTGATGTGTTATTTAAACAATCTAACACCTCATCGAACTCCATATCTTCGTATTTCTCTATAAATTCAGATAATATCTTGTATGATTTTTGAGGTCTCCATTCATATTGTGTGTTGTTAATTGTCCCATATAGATTTTTTATTATTGGATTTACCTTATTCGATCTGATAAAAGAGAGAGATTCTTGATTCGGCTTACTTAACATTATTTCTGATGGTAATTCGTTTTCTAATACAATTTTCGTGTTGTCAAAATGCATAATAATTTCTTCGATTACTTGATTATCAATTCTATTATCGACAAATAACGAAGTAACACTATTATCATCTTGAGAACCCAACAATAAAAAGAATTGAGTTAATAGTGAATATTTTTTTTGGATATTTGATTCGGGAATACATTCCCTGAACCTGAAATCTAAAAGACTGTTTGTATTGTCTTCAAACTGATTATTTGCTTCAAAAGGTTTCAACCATTCCAATATAGAAAACCACCTAGTATGTTATTAATTTACCTCAAAATAATAAGGTCAATTATGTTAATTAGAGATGCAAACGTTAATCAGTGTAGCTTTATTCTATTCGAATATTAAAGAATCCCCAATATTATATTGTTTTTCATCAATAATTTTATCTTTTTTGTAAAAAATAACCTTGACTTCTTTTTCTTCAAAAGCTTTTATGATGGTATCTTCCGTTATCCCCTTAGAATAGAATATAAATTCGCTCTTATATATATCAGAATTATCACTTTCTTTTTCGGAGGAATTCCCGAACCAATATCTCTGCTGATTATCAATTGTATTAATTACTTTCTTAAAGTCTGGTATATTTACTCTCTTCTTACTAGAACCATCTATCTGGAAGGTAAGAGAAAATTTTCTAAAGTCATCTTTTTTAGGGTCTTTAAGGTAATTCAATTGTACTTCTTTAAATTCATTATCCGTTAATTTATCTATTTGAACATTCAAATTTGCATTTTCCTCTTTACTAGTACTTTTATTACTACAAGCTCCCATAATAGCAATAATTAAGATTAATAAAATAGTTTTAATAAATAAAGCTTTTTTCATGTGATATCTCCTCTTATTATTTTTAACCATAATAAATAATCTAATGAACTGTTTCCCTTATAAAGGGATTGTAAAAGGGGCTAATTGTTAAAATGTCTGTGTCTTAACTTTCCTCTTTAGAAGGTACTAATTTTAAAGCTTTTGTATTATCAAGGACACCATACCCATTTTCATGAGGATTCCCAATTTTTCTGCTGAACCTGCAACATATGGTGTCGCCACAGAAGTTCCGTTTGTATATATATAATTATTGTCAATATACGTACTAAAAACATTTTCACCTGGAGCCACTATATCCAACTCTTTACTAGTAAGCTTCTTGATAAAGTAGGATCAGCTGACAATAAACTAAGGCTAGCTCGGTGGAAAGACGCGGTTCACATCATTTAATAATCTTTACAATTAGCATTTGTCAATGCCACATATGCTAATTGTAAAAAGAGAAATCGAAATGTATCCTTCCAGTTTGTCTTCTCCAGTAGGTGATGGAATAGGACTACCCGTGTATTTTGATTGGAGTTGTTTACATAGATTTTCGATGCATTCCATCTTATTAATACATTTAGGACTAAAGCTGATTCACTAAACGTGATTAGACCCTAATTGTTAAATCATATTTTTCACATCTTTATGGAGGAATTTCCAAATATTTAAAGCTATTCAAATCATTGTTTCCAGAAATAATAAGAAAAAACACAATGGAGAATTCAAATGAAAAACAAAAAAATTTATCAAGTATTTATCGTTACTTTTTTATTTGTGTTAATGATTAATCACACTGTTTATGCAATTGAATGGGAAGATGAAGATGTACCTATAAGCTTTAAAATTGAGATGTTGCCTTGGGAGATTGTAAACAACATTATTCCTAATAAAACAAATTTCACCATTATAGATATTGAAACTGGTTTATCATTTAAAGTACAACGAAGAGCAGGTAGCCATCATGCCGATGTACAGCCACTAACCAAGGAAGATACTCAAATCATGAAGAAAATTTATAATAATAAATGGAGTTGGAATAGAAGAGCTATTATTGTATTAATCAATAATCAAATGATTGCTGCATCTATGCATGGAATGCCACATGGCGCTGGTGCTCTTCAAAATGGTTTTTCAGGTCATTTCTGTGTTCATTTCTCTGGAAGTATAACGCATCGTTTGAAAAACGAAGATCTTTCTCATAAATTAATGGTATTGAAAGCGGCTGGTAAGCTTGATGATTATATAGCAACGGTAAGTCCCTATGAACTTATTCGTATTTTTACCATTGCCATTAATCAAGGAAATCAGAAATTATTAGCACTGACCTTATCAAATCCGAGTCATCTTAATCGTGTCAATAAACTTGTTGAAGATATTACATATTTTGGTGTTGTTGACCCTTTAAGACAACCACCTGAGCAACTAAATGGGGTATTTCTCGTGGATGTACCCGTTCAAGTGGCTATCTATAAGAAGAGAGAAGGCAAAGAAAAAAAGGTTATGCATTTTATGATCCGAAGGGACAGTTTGACTGATCGTTGGTTTATTGATCAGGATTCGCTCTATGAAGACTTAAAATAGGATATGTAAAATGAGGAATACATGAAATGATAAATTCCAACCCATATTAAAATAATGTGGGGGTGGTTTCACTGAGATTAACATGGATTGCCGGCCTTTTACTATTCGTTCAACAAGTGTATATTCCTGATAGCTTATCGGTAACCCAGCAAGGACAAACGATTGCTGTTGTTAAACGCGCTGAAGTTTCTATGCCATTTCTAGATGTTCCTATGATGGACGTGGATAAATACAATCAGTTAATCGAAAAAATAGACAGTCAAGTGTATCAAGAACCTGTAAATGCCACAATCGACAAGAATGGTAATATTCTTCCTGGGCGGATAGGTTACAAGCTATACCATCAAGCATTTAAAGAGCAATTTTTTTCCTTTCTATACGGACGTAGAGAACAGAAAGTAGAAGTTCCCTTACTAGCCATTCATCCAAAGGTTGATAACGAACTACTTGCTCAGATTCGTGTAAATAAGATTGGTGAATTTAGAACCTATTTTAATGTGAATAATAAAAATCGTTATAATAATATCTCGCTCGCTACAGAAGCCATTAATAATTATGTCGTATTTCCAGGTGAGAAGTTTTCCTTTAACCAAGCTGTTGGTAAGAGAACAGTAAACAAAGGATATTTGCCTGCTCGTGTTATCGTCAAAGGAGAGTTTTCTGAAGGGGTCGGTGGAGGGATTTGTCAGGTTTCATCCACTCTGTATAATGCAATCGACAATGCAGGGTTGAAAACAATTCAACGCTATTCCCATACGAGGCACGTTCCTTATGTTCCACCTGGCCGCGATGCTACGGTAAGCTGGTATGGTCCTGATTTTAGCTTTAAAAACAAGTACAATCAACCAATCCTAATTCGTGCTACAACCCAAGAAGGCACTGTAAGTATCAGTGTTTACTCTTCAGAAATGATAAATAATAAGACCCGGAAAGTTCCCTAAGCTACAAGTTAGATATCATAGGAAGCTTTTGATTTTGTATGAATGTGAAAATTGTTGAATAAACTAGGGGCCCACCAATCGGTGGGGCCATATCGTTTTTTTTAGGCGGTATGGAAGTAGCGGAAAATGATGATCTGGTAAACTGGAGGATCCCAGGCAAGGTCTTCAAAAGACTTGGGTGGAGCGATGGATCTTGTCAACGGAGCGAACAAATGAAAGAAGCCGTTGGTGATGGTGTTGAATTAATGGGATATCTAGACATCAGCTTTTGTTTATTTAAATCGCTTGCGCTGTTTTTACCATCATTGCAGCAACGGGACTTAATTTGAAAAAAAGTCTTTCCTTCAAAGATCCATTGGTAATTAGCAGCGGTAAACAAACGTGACTAAACAATAAAGTAATGAATATGTTTATCAAATTTCCAACTTGCTATTCATGCGATGTTAAAGGCAATTCACCATCAATTTATCGCTAATACCTTTATAC
>NZ_JBFUIB010000154.1:0-7773 GCF_056402095.1 Peribacillus sp. P4_C12 | reverse complement strand
ATACATATTAGAATAGCCGCAGCGATTCCTAAAATTGTTCCCTGTGCAGCATCGTATGAAACTCCGATCATGGAAGAAACAACATATACAGTCATATGCACTAATAAGAATGTCCAAAAAATAGTCCAAGCATAACGCATCGAATTTCACCTCATTCCACTACATTCATTTTTATCTTACYATAATTAATATACAGTTAAAACGGCTTTTTCATAATAACCATTAAATAATTAAATACAGTATAACAAAGTAATCTTTTCTGACAGATGGGTTGGGAATGAAAAGTTGTCTTTAGTAAGAAGAAAAACGATATTATTTCGAGATCTTCACAAAATTATTCCAGCTTGATTAATTTATGAAAAGAAAATAGGCGTCTCCCCTGACCTTTTCAATATTTCGACATAAATTAAGTAGTAGTAGTATTTGTAGGAATATTCCTTAAAGGAGTTTAAAAGATGGAACTGGAACAGCGAACTTTTCAAATTGATGACCAATGGAGTATCGTCTATTATCCGGAGCAGCCCAGTGGTTTTTCCGTAATGGTAATCGGAGACCGTAGTCATTTTGTCGAAAAAGACAGCAGCTTTTGGCTCCAGCATCCTGGCAGGTTACGAATATTGGAGTATTTAAAAGAATGCGGATACACACTATTTTCATCCAATTTCCACGGAGCCAGTTGGGGTAGTCCAAGAGCTCTTGATCTTTCCCTTAAACTATATATTCTCTTCATGAAAAAGGAAATAGTCAATCAAAGGATTCATGTGTTGGCAGAGGGGACAGGCGCACTTCTCGCATTAAGGCTAATGAATGAACTAGGAAGTAAAATACGTTCTGTCGTTCTTATTGATCCAGTTTTTTCATTGAAAGCACAACTGGAAAAAGAAAAGGAAAATAAGTTTTTTTATAAAAAGTGGTTGACTGAGGTTTCGGCTGCTTATGAGATGAACCCAGCCGAATGTGAACAGCATATTCTGGATTCTGAAGATCCGTTAATTGAGGAGAACATCCCTGTAAAAGTAATTCAGGTTTTTGGAAGCTTGCGTAAAGAACAAGCCTCCTTTTATCGGAAAATCCAACTGGCTAGAAAGGCTGACTTGCAGCTAACTTATTTATTACCTGAAAAACGCTATAAAATACCTTATCAAATTCAGAAGTTTTTTAATGAGAATGAAGAGTCTTTATAAGAGTGGATATATTTTCACATTAGTTTGCATACGATACAGCATCTAAAAAAACTTGACGTGCCGGATGAAGCGAGCTTGATGGCATACGAGGAGGCTGTATTTATGCAAACATTCATTGTCATTGGCGCTTATCAATTTGTAGGTTTCTATGTGACCCAATATTTATTGAATCAGGGCGAAGAGGTAATCGGAATTGATTGGACAGATTCCCAAGCAAGTCAGTATATTATAGAAGAAAAGGAACTTGAAATTGGTCGAAGTGCTAATTTTATATATTTTCCGATAAATAAACTTAGATTATTAGATATTTCCCAGCAGGACACTGTTTTTATATCTTGTTACGATATTAGAAAAGGTAAAATAGGTAGAATCAATTGTCTTATAGACGATATCGTTTTCTTTCTTGAGAAATGCAAAAAAAATGGCTTAGATGAAACGCCAAATATTGTGATTCTCATGCCTGTTGAAGAGGATGTGGAGGATTTCCAGTCAATAATAACCTCAATCGAAGGAATTGCTTCTGTTAAAATCATATTTTTACCGACCATTTATGGCCCCTGGCAACCCGAAAGCATGTGCTTTGAAGCCGGAATCAACCAACTTGAACAATCAGCTATCAAAGCTACGCTTGCTCGTGAATATACCGAGGATGCGCTCTTTATTACTGATTTTGTGAACGCTTTAGAAAGAGTTGCTACCTTATCAGATAGAAAAATCCAGCTGTGCAGCAGTATAGATGATCACTGGAATAAATGTGCCAAGTTTATTTTTGGAGAAAGTATTGATTACTTATTTATTCAACCAGCAACTAAGATAATAAAAGGGACCGTCTATGAGGTGCAAAGTAAAACGGGTCCAGAAGAAGGTGTTTCCTTACAAAGGAAACATAATAAACGATTAAACTTACTTAAAAAGTGGAGAATGCGTGATTAAAGAGAGCCTTTGGTTAAACTCTAGAAGCACTGTTAAAAGGGGTACGAGTAATTCAAGAAACTAAAAACATGAATATCAAATCCTATTTTGGGTAAATGTATATGACAAGGCAGGTACAGTATCGAAAGACATTAATTCTAGGAAAAGTCCATAACCTGTTAATTTGGCCTGTATCTTATATGCGTCGTACTTTAATGAATGGAATAAAACTATCAGGAAATTCATTTTTTAATGTCTGTGCCTTTACGAAAGGGCTAAGGGGAATTATGATAATAATGAGATATTCTTTAAGTGAAAAAATGATTATCTGGTAAATTATCAAGTAGATAAGGAGGCAACTAAAAATGAGTTCAGATAAAACACTTGAATTTATGGGAATCGCTATGAAATACTTCCCAGAGGCTAAAGCAAAGCTGGAGGCAAACGGAATTCCTTTTTCAATGGATATGGCAGAGCCGTTCATGGACCTGTTTAAAAAAGTGATGCAAGAAGCTTATGAGCTTGGTAAACAAGATGCTCAGCGTTAATTAAGCTTAGGCTGTCCAGTCATGCGGACAGCCATCATTTTTTTCAGTTAATCTTTGTTTAAGAACTTGGTAATCAATGGGTTCATTTTCTGAATGGTTGGTTTGTATTGGTCATATAATCCCATTAATGTTTCTACGCTCACCATCAATTGCATGTAGTCAACTTTTGATTCCTCCTTTTGGAGTTCAGGCTCCGCTTTTCTACCAAACATCAAATCTGAAAAATGATCATCTTGTGTACTTCGATTGTTGCGAGTGAAAATGTCCATAATAAATTCCTCCTTTTTTCTATAATGTATGTCTATAAAACACCTTAGCGTAGGCCCTTGTCCGATTCAAGAAACAGATTCTTTTATACTTTCAAACTGTTAGCTCTTGCAAGGAAGAGTTTTTTTATATAAAATTAGTACCAGGTAATAATAGATGATGATAATTATTTATTAAAATAAATAAGGGGATGGCAAAATGAACGCTGGAATATTAGGGCTTGGACGCTACTTACCCGAAAAAATCGTTACAAATGCGGATTTAGAAAAAATCATGGACACTTCTGACGAGTGGATTCGGACTAGAACAGGTATCGAGCAAAGAAGAATTGCCGATGATAATACGAATACTTCTGATATGGCTTATGGAGCGGCAAAAGCTGCATTGATAAATGCAGAAGTCTCAGCGGACGAGATAGATTTAATTCTTGTAGCTACCGTGACACCTGATCAGTCGTTTCCTTCTATTGCTTGTATGATTCAGGAGAAATTAGGAGCAAATAAGGCGGCGGCTATGGATGTTAGTGCTGCATGCGCTGGCTTTATGTATGCGATGATTTCAGCACAGCAATTTATTCAGACAGGTGCTTATAAGCATGTGCTAATTGTTGGTGTTGAAAAGCTTTCAAAAATAACAAATTGGGAAGACCGCAATACTGCTGTCCTATTTGGGGACGGAGCCGGTGCTGCTGTCCTTGGGCCTGTTGCAGATGGGAAAGGGATTCTTTCCTTCGAATTAGGTGCAGATGGAACTGGTGGTAAGCATTTATTACAGGAAGGAGATTTTATTTCTATGAACGGACGTGAAGTGTTTAAGTTTGCTGTCCGTCAGATGGGAGAATCTAGCCTGAGTGTACTAGATAAAGCGGGATTGACAAAAGAAGATGTGGATTTACTTGTCCCTCATCAAGCCAATATTCGAATTATGGAAGCTTCGAGGGAACGTTTGGGTCTGCCAGTTGAAAAAATGACAAAGACGGTTCATAAATATGGAAATACCTCTTCAGCATCGATTCCGATTGCTCTTGTAGAAGAAATGGAAGCGGGCAGGATTAAGGAAAATGACCTAATCATTATGGTCGGTTTTGGTGGAGGACTCACTTGGGGAGCAATTGCTCTTAGGTGGGGGAAATAAAAATAGAAAACAAAATAATCGTACGAAGGAGCCATTTCTAATGACTAATCGCCGTGTTGTTGTAACAGGTATTGGAGCAATCTCTCCAGTTGGTAATGATGCAGAAACTGGATGGAAGAATATAATTGAGGGGAACTCAGGGATAGGGCCATTAACACGCTTGAATGCTGAGGAATTTCCTGTAAAAGTGGCTGCTGAAATAAAAGACTTCGATATTGAGACATATATCAATCGTAAAGAAGCGCGTAAGATGGACCGTTTTACGCATTATGCCATTGCTGCATCAGTTATGGCATTAAATGATAGTAAGCTAGAAATTACAGATGAAAATGCCACACGTGTTGGTGTTTGGATTGGTTCAGGTATTGGTGGACTAGAGACGCTTGAAACACAACATGAAAACTTTTTAAACAGAGGCTATAAGCGTGTAAGTCCATTTTTCGTGCCAATGATGATTCCGGATATGGCTGCTGGCCAGGTTTCTATCTTGCTAGGAGCTAAGGGAATCAATTCTTGTACGGTAACAGCTTGCGCAACTGGAACAAATTCAATTGGTGACGCGTTTAAAGCAATTCAACGTGGCGATGCCGATGTAATGATCACAGGTGGTGCCGAAGCGCCGATCACGAAAATGTCGGTTGCAGGCTTCTGTGCGAACACGGCTTTATCGACAAATCCTGATCCAAAAACGGCAAGCCGTCCTTTTGATGCAAACCGTGATGGGTTTGTAATCGGAGAAGGAGCTGGGGTTATTATTCTTGAAGATTTAGAACATGCATTAAACCGTGGAGCCAAGATTTATGCTGAAATAGCTGGATATGGATCGACTGGAGATGCTTTCCACATTACGGCACCAGCGCCTGGTGGAGAAGGTGGAGCAAGAGCGATGAAGATTGCGATTGATGATGCAGGTTTGAAACCGGAAGACATCCAATATGTAAACGCCCATGGAACAAGTACGCCTTACAATGATAAATATGAAACGATGGCAGTCAAAGAAGTCTTTGGTGACCATGCATATAAACTTGCATTAAGCTCTACAAAGTCAATGACTGGACATATGTTAGGGGCAGCAGGTGGAGTCGAAGCAATTTTCACCATTCAGGCAATCAGAGACAGCATTTTGCCACCGACTATTAATATTGAAACACCGGATTCTGAGTGTGATTTGGACTATGTGCCAAATCAAGCAAGGAAAAGTGAAATTAATGCGGCCATCAGCAATTCACTTGGGTTTGGCGGTCATAACGCAACTATTCTTTTCAAAAAATATCAATAATTAATGTTAAGAGCAAATCTTTAGAGATTTGCTCTTTTTTTGTTTGTGATGGTCCATGGACCGAACTGGTTACCTTCTTTGATAGAAAGCTTTTTTTCATTCTTAAACATGTATAGGGAAATAATATGTGTCACCCGCAATTATAAAATCATACGATAGTTAAAAGAGGCGGGGGTGTATGGGATGGGTGTTATTTCAACAAATGAATGGTTGAAGAAGGACTTCGACCGCCCGGTTCAGATGATGGACAGACTGAAAGATAAATTCAACAACAATATTAATGGAGATATGATTTATCGCCACTTACAAAAGCACGGCATGTATTCTCCAAATCAAAAAACGAAAAATACATGGGGAAACTTAACAGAAAATAATGTTTGGGAAAAGACACAAAGCCTTTTTACTTCTTATAAGAAGTTATGGGAAGGTCCAGACGTTCCCATTTATATTTTTCCTCTTATGTCTTCAGGGATGTGGAAGCAATCTATTGAAACGAAATCAGGATTGGCTTTTAAAGATAAATTGTTTCTTTTTTATGACAATGGTATAGCGGAAAAGGAAATGGAGGCCCTTTTGATTCATGAATATCATCATGTTTGCCGATTACACCAATTGAAAAAAGAACAGAAAGATTATACACTTCTCGATACGATGATTATGGAAGGGCTCGCTGAAAGAACTGTTAGTAAATATTTAGGAACGGGATATTTAGCGAAATGGACAAAGTTATATCAGGAAGACAAACTCCGGGGATTTTGGAGTAAGCACTTAAAAGCAAAGCATACCATAAAGCGTACAGACCCGCTTCATGATGTTCTTCTGCTGGGGAAGAAAGGGTATCCGTATATGCTAGGATACTGTACAGGATACTATCTGGCGAAAAATGCTGAAAAGCTCTCTGTAAAAAAATCATTCATTATCCAATCTGAAAAATTCTTAACAGAAAAGAACTAATTTATACGTTCTATTTTTCTTAATCTGTTTTCTAGAATAGGAATAAAATGTCTGGTTCCTGCCTATACTGATTGACAAACAGAAATTTGTTTAAGTGAGGGATGAATGATGTTATATCTTCATGATGTATGGGTTAATTGGTTTGAAGGAGAAGAAAACGGCTATAATATTTGTCATTTTCATGAATGGAGGAAGGATGATGGTATTGAGCTATTAGATCAAGTTCCTCTGTTGAAAGTCTCAGCAACACTCTTCCACTACATAGAAAATGACTTATCAGAATTACCTAAGCCATTGCTTAGCGATGTCTATCAAAAAGCGTATGCAAGGAAAAACCATGAACGAATTCAGCTTGACTATTGTTTTATCGTTACCGATGGAAATGGAATTCTAGCTGTAGATACAATAGGTTATCATATTCCGATTCGGAAAAGCAGAATAATTCCTCGGCAGGAACAAATTGTTTATGACATGATAGAAAACCATGATGAGATGGATTACACTTTTACTGAAAAACCTACATCTGAGAAAGAATATCATATTTTATCGCCGTCACCCTTATTTATGAATGGATTGACAAGAAAAGAAAGACAGCTTAAGCAGCTTCTATTCATGGCCATGGATCAATTATTTACAGCGAAAAACACTGCTGAAATCCGTTATTGGTATACAGAATGGGCTCCAGAAAAATATGAAAGCATTCAAGAAATGGATTTTCAAATAGCTTGGCTTGAGTTATATGAGGAAATGAAGGAAGGCTGGTCAGAAAAACACCTACAACTATGCGAAAATTTAGTAAAGGGGCAGCCATTTTTTGAAAAKCTTTGGCAAGTAGAGACAGGAGATAGTCCATCGATATTATAGGAGCATTTAACATTCACAAAAAGAAAAGACGATCCGATTAGGATCGTCTCAGTTTGTAGACAAAAGGGGTTCGGAATTATAAAATTCCGAACCCCTTTTGAAATTCCCTTTGAATTTTGGTCCAAGGTTAAGATATTGGGGCTCTACGAGCCCACTCTGTTAGGCCATTTTTGGACCTTGCCATGTCCAATTGGCCATCTTCTTTAAATTAATGGCAGCGAAAGTAAGCATCGCTTGCATCGACAATTTTTTAAGTCCCCTTAAAGTAGTCCAACGCATACCATGCTTTTCTTTTGCATCTGCGAATACACGCTCAATCGTTTCTTTACGTTTCGCATATATAGGTTTTACATCTTGATGAGTACGCAGATGATCTGCTTCTTCCACATATGCTTGCCAGATATGCCGTGTCACCACTTTTTGGTGGTCTTTGCTCTCTGTACACCGTGATAAAGATGAGCATGTTGCACAAATGTGTTTTGGCGATTTGTACTCGCGATAGCCCTCTTTATTTGTTGTTGAGTACTTTAAAGTCTCGCCCGAAGGGCAAAGGTAACAATCAAAATGTTCATCGTAAATATATTCATGTTTGCGATAGAATCCTTCTTTTGTACGAGGACGTGTATAGGGT
>NZ_JBFUIB010000153.1:0-7792 GCF_056402095.1 Peribacillus sp. P4_C12 | reverse complement strand
GTTCAAGGGTATTTATCAAGTGTATGGGGCATTTCAGCAGTAATAGGACCGGCACTGGGGGGCTTGATCGTTGAATCACTTACATGGAAGCTTGTATTCTGGGTCAACATTCCTCTTGGCTTACTTTCTTTTGTAGGGATTTGGTTCTTCCTTCATGAAAATATCGAAAAGAAAAAACGTGATATTGATTACTTGGGTGCAACGCTATTAACGTTATCGATATCCACCCTTATGGTGGTTCTCGTACAAGGAGGCGTAAAGTGGTCTTGGGCTTCTACACCGGTCGTCTCTCTTGTAATAGTGGCTATTATAGCCTTTGTCTTGTTTATTGTACAAGAAAAAAGGGCGTCCGAACCGATGATGCCATTTGAAATCTGGCAGGAGCGCTCCATCTTAATCGCAAATCTTGTTTCCTTGACAACAGGGGTGATGATGATTGGGTTATCGAGTTTTCTTCCGACATTTGTTCAGGGAGTGATGGAACGTTCTCCAACAGTAGCCGGTTTTACGCTAACCGCCATGTCAATTGGCTGGCCGATTGCATCCATGTTTTCAGGCAAACTGTTATTGAAAATAGGTTTTAAGACAACTTCGCTTCTTGGAGGATGTTCGTTAATCCTCGGAAGTTCGATTTTAGTATTGATGAAGCCCGAGGCAGGGCCGCTTATCGCTGCGATGGGATCCTTCTTTGTCGGTGTGGGGATGGGCTTGACCTCGACTTCCTTTATTGTTGTTATTCAGAAAACGGTCAGTTGGGAACGTAGAGGGATTGCGACTGCTTCGAATATGTTCATGCGTAATTTAGGAAATACGGTTGGAGCGGCCTTGCTAGGGGGAATTATGAATACAAGGCTGCAGGCATATTTAAACGAGCATGCACCAGCCAATTCGGGAGTGACAATTGACACCGCAAATAAGCTATTGAACAGTAAAGAAAGGTCTTTGCTTCCTGAAAATGTTGTGAAGGTTTTACAGGAAGGACTTACATTGTCGCTACACACGATTTATCTCATTGTCCTAGTCTTTTCTGTAATTAGCTTCATATTACTGATGGGACTACGCAAGAAACAGTAGACCTGTGGCAGTCTTACTAAAGCGGCTGCTATGTGTTAAGAAATGAAATTCATAATCAAAGCAACTGTCAAATCAAAAGAAGTGAAGGCATACCAATTAATCCGACGCTTCCGGTCAATGTGCCTATAAAGGATGCTGAAAAACTGATAATCAGCAATAATATGATCGTCATAGGTATCACTCCGTTTCTTTTCACTTGTATTATAAGCGGACTTTGTTGATAATTAAATTTAAATAAATTAAATCATTAAGATAAGAATTAATTATCAAGAGGCTGGTGTGTATGTCATTTTCAGAATTTCATTTATTATCCGTACTTGCTCAGGAAATGAATATGAGAAAAGCGGCTGAACGGTTATTTGTTTCCCAACCTGCTTTATCTCAGCGTTTACAAACAATTGAAAAGGAATGGGGCTCAAAGCTGTTTCTCCGTTCGCAAAAAGGTCTTTCGTTGACACCTGCTGGAGAAGCAGTTATTCGTTTGGCCAATGAAGTTTTAGAAAAAGAAGAAAAGGTTAGAGAAAGTATCCAGGCGATGGATCATGAAGTATATGGTACTTTGAAAATTGCCTGTGCCTCGATAGTAGGACAGAATTGGCTGCCTCAAGTTTTGAAAAAGTTTGTCCAAAAATATCCGTATGCCAAAATCTCTTTAATCACGGGCTGGAGCAGTGAGATTTTAAAGTCCTTGTATGAAGGCCAAGTACATATTGGTATCATTAGGGGAGCACCAGACTGGAAAGGGGTAAAACAGCATTTATTTACGGATATGCTTTATTTGGTCGACACTGAAATGAAGGAATTGAACCAAGTATTCGAAACAGACCGGCCATTCATTCAGTTTAAAAGCGATTCAAACTATTATCAGGAAATTCAGGACTGGTGGCACCGGCAATTTAAAACGACCCCAAAAAACACCATCGTGGTCGATCAAATCGAAACATGCAAACAAATGGTGTTTAATGGGATAGGATATGCTATTCTCCCAGCAATCACTTTACATGATAAAGATACAAATATATTCAAAATCCCCCTTTTAGATGGGCATAATCATTCAATTGAACGAGATACATGGCTTTGTGGCTATGATTCTGCTTTTCAGCTTAAGCAGGTCCAAGCATTCACAGAAGTAGTGAAAGAGCATATTAGGGACCAAGGAATGTTATAGTTCATTTGCCGAAAATGTCAATGGGGTAGAATAATATATATCAATGACATTCAACTTGTCTTGCCGTCAGTTGTCTGGTAAATTAAAGACGAGTAATGATACATATTTAGGAGGGTTTTCGAGAATGAATAAAATGGATGCAAACGAAATTATTTCTTTTATCTCAAATAGTAAAAAATCAACACCTGTAAAGGTATATATCAAAGGTGAATTAGAAGGCATAGATTTTGGTCAAGCTTCTAAAACTTTCATTACAGGTAATACCGGAGTTGTATTCGGTGAGTGGTCTGAAGTTGAAGTGGCTATTGAGACAGCTGGAACAAAAATTGAGGATTATGTAGTTGAAAACGACCGTCGTAATTCTGCTATTCCTTTATTGGACTTAAAAGGCATCAAAGCTCGTATCGAGCCTGGCGCAATTATCCGTGACCAAGTGTCAATCGGAGATAACGCAGTGATCATGATGGGTGCATCGATCAATATTGGATCTGTTATTGGTGAAGGCACAATGATTGACATGAACGCAATACTTGGCGGACGTGCAACAGTGGGTAAAAACTGTCACGTAGGTGCAGGCGCTGTTTTAGCAGGTGTTATTGAGCCTCCTTCCGCGCAACCAGTTATATTAGAAGACGATGTATTAATCGGAGCTAACGCAGTTGTTCTTGAAGGTGTAAAAATCGGTCAAGGTTCAGTTGTAGCGGCAGGCGCAATTGTAACGAAAGACGTTCCTCCATACTCGGTGGCTGCTGGTATTCCAGCTAAAGTGATTAAACAAATTGACGAAAAAACTAAATCTAAAACTGAAATCATGCAAGAACTTCGTCAACTCTAATTTCTAAAGTAAATAGGTGTCAAGAGCGTGGATAACTATATCCACGCTTTCTGTATAGGGAGGGAATAAGATGGAAACAAGTCCATTTGCCGCTATCCGGCGTGATTTGCATAAAATACCGGAGATAGGTTTTCAAGAATTTAAAACGCAGCAATATCTACTGAATTACATAACGAAATTGGCGTCAGAGCGAATGGAGATAGAGACTTGGCGAACAGGGATATTTGTGAAAATAAAGGGACGGAACCCCCGAAAAATAATTGGCTATCGTGCGGATATAGACGGTCTACCGATTAAAGAGGAAACTGGATTACCTTTTACTTCTAATCATGAAGATTATATGCATGCTTGTGGCCATGATTTTCATATGAGCATAGGTCTAGGAGTTTTGACATATTTTGTAGAAAACCCGATTGATGATGACTTACTATTTATTTTTCAGCCGGCGGAAGAAGGGCCTGGTGGAGCTGAACCAATGCTGAAATCCGAAACGATGAAAAAATGGAAACCGGATATGATTCTTGCTTTGCATATAGCTCCAGAGTATCCGGTTGGAACGATTGCCGTTAAAGAAGGTCTTTTATTTGCCAACACATCTGAATTATTTATTGACCTGAAAGGGAAAGGTGGGCATGCAGCTTACCCTCATCATACAAATGACATGGTCATCGCTGCCTGCTCACTTGTCGGGCAACTGCAAACTATCGTTTCCCGCAATGTGAATCCGCTAGATTCAGCTGTCATAACTGTTGGAAAGATTACCGGAGGCACCGTCCAAAATATCATTGCTGAGACAGCGCGCTTAGAAGGGACAATACGCACTCTGAATCCTGAATCAATGGTAAAGGTTAAGTCACGGATTAAAGCACTTGTAGATGGTATTCAAGCGGGTTTTGAATGCGTGGCAGAGATTGACTATGGCGCAATGTACCATCAGGTATATAATGAGGAGCAGTTGACACAGGAATTTATGGAATATACGGAGCAGTCATCAGAGGTCGATTTATATCGCTGTACGGAAGCGATGACTGGTGAAGATTTTGGGTACATGCTTAAGGAAATTCCAGGTTTCATGTTCTGGCTAGGGGTTTCATCCGAATACGGTTTACACCACGCTAAGTTAACTCCGGATGAAAAAGCAATTGAACTTGCCATCAATCATTTAACAAATTATTTAACGTTTAAAGGGAATAAAGCTTAATTGCTTTTCCGTACTAGGATAGGAAGTGTGCTTTAAGGAGCGAGCCGCTGTATATCCTAATAGAATGAAAGATGTTGGAGGGCTTACTGTGAAAAAGGAATTTGCAGTGATTGGACTTGGTCGTTTTGGCGGCAGTATAGTCAGGACGCTAGCTGAAGAAGGTTTAGGAGTTCTGGCTATCGATGCAAATGAAGATCGTGTCAATGAATTTGCTAGAATTGCTTCACATAGCGTAGTAGGGGATACGACTGATGAAAGTGTCCTCAGAAATATTGGAATTCGTAATTTTGATCACGTCATTGTAGCGATCGGTGAAAATATTCAGGCGAGCATCTTGACGACGCTTATTCTTAAAGAGTTGGGTGTCAGCAATGTTACGGTAAAGGCGCAGAATGATTATCATGAGAAGGTACTACGTAAAATCGGTGCTGACTTTGTTGTGCACCCGGAACGAGATATGGGGAGAAGGATTGCCCATAATATCGGGTCTAATAATATTCTCGACTATTTGGAGCTTTCTGATGAACACTCTATTGTTGAAATTGTAGCGAGCCAAAAGATGAATGGGAATTCAATATTTGATCTTGATATCCGCGCTCACTACGGGCTAAATATTGTCGCTATTAAAAGAGGAAATGAAATCAATGTCTCTCCACAAGCAAACGATTTAATTCATAAAGGCGATATATTGATAGTTATTGGAGCAGATTCCGACATCAATCGTTTTGAGAAAAAGATTGTAGAATAAAATTGAGACCTCTTCCATATTGAACAGGCTCACTACTTTAGGAAGCTTTTAACCTATAGTGTATGGAGAATGAAGGAAATAGTATTAAACTAAAAAAAGCCCCAGCCAGGGTAATGGCTGGAGGCTTTTTTAGTTTATTGAACCTCCATGATGATCGGTAGGATCATCGGACGGCGTTTTGTTTTTTCATATAAGAATGGAGACAATGTATCTGTAATTTCATTTTTAATTTCGGACCATTGAGTAGTTTTACGATCCATTACTTTATTCAGGTGCTTAGTGATTAAGGATTGAGCATCGCTAATAAGGTCTCCAGATTCTCTCATATAGACAAATCCACGTGAGATGATGTCCGGACCGGATGCAATTTTGAATTCCTTCATATTAATGCTGACAACGACAACGACAAGCCCTTCTTCAGAAAGAATCCGACGGTCGCGTAAAACGATGTTTCCGATATCGCCGATGCCGCTTCCGTCAATATAAACAGAACCTGAAGGGATTTTCCCAGCGATTTGTGCTGTGTTTTCACTTAACGAAAGCACTTCACCATTATCCATGATAAAGCAATTTTCTTCAGGAACCCCGCAATCAACTGCATGGCGAGCGTGAAGTTTCTGCATCCGATATTCACCATGAATCGGCATGAAGAATTTTGGCTTAATTAAACGAAGCATAAGTTTTTGTTCTTGTTGGCCGCCATGCCCGGATGTATGAATATCATTCAATGGACCTGAAATGACGTCTGCGCCTGCACGATATAATTGATTAATTGTTCTAGAAACACTGATTGTGTTACCTGGAATAGGTGAAGAAGAAAACACAACTGTATCACCAGGTATGATTTGGATTTGACGGTGAGTACCGTTCGCAATCCGCGAAAGGGCTGCCATTGGTTCACCTTGGCTACCTGTACAAAGGATGGTTACTTTGTTAGCAGGCATCCGATTTAATTGCTGTACATCAATAAATGTATCTTTAGGAGCTACAATATAACCAAGGTCTTGCCCAATAGCAATAGCTGAATCCATGCTACGGCCGAAAACAGCAATTTTACGGCCGTTTGCTACAGCAGCTTCTACTACTTGTTGAAGGCGATGGATGTTTGATGCAAATGTTGCAAATATAATCCGTCCGTCCACTTTACGGAAAATGTCTTGAATGGTATCGCCAACGCGGCTTTCAGACATCGTGAAGTTCTGTACTTCACTATTCGTACTGTCTGAAAGTAAGCACAATACTCCTTCTTTACCGATTTCCGCCATCTTAGTTAAGTTTGCAGGTTCGCCTACAGGTGTAAAGTCGAATTTAAAATCACCAGTATGAACAATTTGTCCAGGCGGTGTTTTTACAACGATTCCATAAGAATCCGGGATGCTGTGAGTTGTGCGGAAGAAAGAGACGGAAGTTTTCCGAAATTTAATCACTTCATCTTCACTGATTTCGATCATGGTTGTTTGACGTAAAAGACCGTGTTCTTCCAATTTATTACGAAGTAATCCAAGTGCTAGCTTACCGCCATATACAGGGACATTCACTTTTCTTAATAAATAAGGAATCCCGCCAATGTGGTCTTCATGGCCATGAGTGATGAAGACACCTTTAATTTTATCTACATTTTTCTCTAAATAACTGTAGTCAGGAATCACATAGTCAATTCCGAGAAGCTCGTCTTCTGGAAATTTAATTCCAGCATCAATAACGATGATTTCGTCTTGAAATTGAACAGCATATGTGTTCTTACCGATTTCGCCTAAACCGCCCAAGGCGAATACAGCTGTTTGATCATTTTTTACAAATTTCATAAATTATAGCTCCAATACTTTATAATCTTCATTTTGTTTTTCATATTCTAAATATGCTCCAGTTACTGCTGTTACGAATTCTACGTTATAAGGTTCTTTTTTTAATTTTAAACGAACGTCACGAACGGATTCACCTTCGACAAACATTGTTTTAGTATTCTCCCTGATGGGAACCTCTGCTATGGTTACTTGATAGTATACCTTAAATACCATTTTAATCTCTCCTCACTTGTTTGCATTGCTTTTTTCATTATATATAAAAACAACAATTTTTTCATGTTTTTCAACATCATGTAAAAATAAACCCAGCTCCGCCATAAAAACGGAAGGGGTTTTAGTTAACTGATTATACCAATGTCTTAAAAGTATATAAAAAATAGTCAKCCGAATCAGGTATTCAATTCATTGCGGCCTTCTCTATTCTTTTATCCTATCCGTTTTTACTATGTGTAAAACTTAAATCGATAAAGAAAAGTTTTTGGTCAACTTTTTTAGGGTGGAAATCAGTTTGACTGCGTTTATTCTATTGTGTTACGAAGTCTTTTTTCGCAACCGATTTCTTGCTTAAAGTGTCTAACCCTTAGTACAGCGTTCCATTAAGAGACAACGCTTCATATTCCGAATGCAATATGTACTTGCTTGAAATTTTCAAAGCCAAGATAGAAGAAGGCTTAACAAGAACTTTACAACAAGGAAGAAGCCCTCCGCAAGTTTTTGAAGGGCTGTACGAAAAAAACTCGCATTTGGATGACGGCCAAGGCACAATAGGTACGGCAGTTCATGCGATTGATTTTTTTCTTAAAAGATCATTCCACTGTTTTACAAGCTTTTTACGAAGCTTTTTTAACATGGCGATCACACTCCCTTAATTATTATTGTATAGGATTATTCAATAAAGTAAATATGTCTTTACAAGTACTTGGCCCATTTTTGTAAAAAAGGCGCAATACCCAGTAGATAA
>NZ_JBFUIB010000152.1:0-7875 GCF_056402095.1 Peribacillus sp. P4_C12 | reverse complement strand
AAATACCTCCAAAATAGGTTGAACCCACTTCCAAGATAATTCAACTTCATTCCAGTGGGCAAAGAAAGTTGGATCGCCACGCAAAGCATCGAACAGTAAGAGCTCATAGGCTTCMGGTACWTCTTTTGCATTTGCTGAAAACGTCACCGTAACGGGCTCTATTTTACCGTTTAATGGGTTTTTTCTATTTAATTGTAAAGAAACACCTTCATTCGGACTGATCTCGATGATTAAWAGATTGGGGGCTGTTTGCTCTTTTTGKGACAYGTATAAATCCTTTAACGGATTTTTGAACTCAATCACAATACGTGTRGACTTTTCCTTCATTCTTTTTCCAGTACGGATATAGAATGGTACCCCACTCCAATAAGAATCATCAATCCACAAACGGGCAGAAACAAAGGTATCATTTGTTGAMGAAGCATCAATTCCGGATTCCTCTTTATATCCAACAACTGGTTCACCTTGAATTTCCCCTGGAYCATATTGACCACGAACCACGTGTAAAGCTACATCTTCTTTCTTCAATGGTCGTARAAACTCCATGACTTTMCTCTTCTCTTGACGRATATCGTTTGCGCTTATTCGTTTTGGAAGATGCATAGCTGTCATCATCAGTATTTGCAGCATATGATTTTGGACCATATCACGAATGGCCCCTGCTTGGTCATAATAACTTGCTCTTTCTTCTACCCCAACCGTTTCACTAGCCGTAATTTGTATATTGGCAATATATTGGTTATTCCAKAGCGCTTGWAACATRGGATTCGCAAATTCTAATGCTTCAAGGTTTTGGAYCATCGGCTTTCCRAGGTAATGATCTATACGATAAATTTCGTCCTCTTCAAACGTTTCACTTARTAATTCGTTCAGATTTTGGGCGGATTTCAAATCGTGTCCAAAAGGCTTTTCGATAATGAGWCGTYTCCATCCTTTTGTAGAGCCTAATCCACTTTTKTGGATGTTCGAWGTAATCACATCYACAAACTCTGGCGCAACAGATAGATAAAACAGGCGATTTTCTGGAATACTCAATTCTTCTTCACTAGTTTGAATCAAGTCAAGTAAGTTCTTATACCCTTCTTTATTCGTTACATCCAAAAGGCTATAGCGAAATGCATTAAGAAACTCTTCCGTTTTGGATGACTCATTTATCAAACGTCTAGAAAATGTTTGTATCGATTCTTTTACGTGTTTTTGAAAAGATTGATCAGACCATTTTCTTCTACCTAAACCAATAACCGAAAACGTGTTAGGCATTTTTTTATCTAAAAATAAATTATATAAAGCAGGAAATATTTTTCTCTTAGCTAAATCCCCTGTCGCTCCAAATAGGACAAAAGTCACAGAATCCATTTCCAACGTTTTTAAGACATCGAGAACATTCTCGTCTAAATCAATGTYACGTGGAACAGTTAAGTCATTCACTTGATCCCCTCCTATGAACGTATCACCTATATAGAAATTAGTATAACGTGTATAATATCTATGCGTAAGTACGCACTTCATATTCATATAGTGACAAATTGTATACCATTATGCTAGAAATGGAGGTGAAATTAATGGGACATCTTCGTGATAAGCCGTTTGACTGTGAAAAAGAATTGACACTTTCTGTTATTGGTGGTAAATGGAAAATGCTGATTTTGTGGCATCTAGGTAAAGAGGGAACAAAGCGATTTAACGAATTGAAGTCTCTCATGCCTGATATCAACCAAATAATGCTAGTTAACCAATTGCGAGAATTGGAAGAAGACCTCATTGTTCATCGTGAAGTCTATCCCGTTGTTCCACCCAAAGTGGAGTATTCACTGACAGAAAATGGAAAAAGTCTGATGCCCATATTAGAGTCTATGTATGAGTGGCGTAAAAACTATATGAAAAATACAGCTGCGAAAAACGATGGAGAAATCAACGAGGTTATCGAGTAGAAAAATCCTTTTTAGGGGAAACAGAAGATATTGGTTAGGGCCGAGTAATGTCGAAAGAAGAGATTGTTTATCTAGACGCACTCTGGTGGATAAACAACCTACACGAACGAATCAATACAAAAAACCTTGGTACAGAGACTTTAATAAAGGTTTCTGCACATGTTTTTCATAATTAATTATTAATGACTTCAGTTGGTAGCCGAAATCTTATTTGATTGAGAGTAAAATCTCGATCTTTTTTATTGTTGAATAAATCGTAACCAAGAATGCGTATCACTGAGGACCGTAAACATTACGAATGGAGTTGTAATTATCGTCGTTCGGTAGTGATGGCGGAGATTATTCCAAGGAAGTTGTAAATGAACCCGTCGAAAAAGTCAACCCAGGGATATGTTTTGTTAATAATCAGTAAACCGATTTAAACTTTAGGGACTTATTAGACAGCCCCCTTATCATATTTCACTGGTATTTTTTGAATTGAAAGTTCAAGATTTCGGACTTATTAAACTTCTTTTGGTCTCCGAACCTAAAAAAATATAATGTCTTATGTTGTTACATCTAATACATGTATGTATGTTACTTAGCCTCTTCTTTTTGTAAAGTAAATAACTTTCCCGCTTTTTTGTATAATCACTTTTTGTATTCCAAAACCCAACATGAATTTGCTGCATATTCCATCTTTACAATGTTATAAAACCAACCTTTGGTAAAGTCTTCATTAAAAAGACCGAATTGGGTTAAATGCTCCATGAATTTAGAACCTTTTATAAAGCCTTTATGTTCTCTTTGATGATTCTTGCGATAGATTTAAAATCATACTTATGGTTGACGACATCTAYAACAAAATCCTGTYCTTCTTCTATTCCCATTATCCATTGATAATGATTGATCTTCAGAAACATAATAAGGGAAGCGAGTGCTGTCCTCTTGTTTGCGTTGTGGAACGCATGATTTTTTGAAATGGATTCAAATAATGCTGCAGCCTTTTCATGAATAGATGGGTAAGCATCATTCTCGAAAACAGTTTGTCTGGGTCTGTTCACTGCAGAATCAAGGAGACCGGGATCTTTCACTCCGATTTGTTCAGTAGGAGAATAAACCTTTATTTGAATGGCATTGATAGCAATAATTTGATTAGTGGAAAGATAGATAATATCCAACGTCATATTATCTATCCACCAATCCCTTGAATGCTTCGTCATGTTCTTTAATAACATCTGATAACATTTCCATAAATTCTGCATCTACACCTTTAGGTAATTTCACATTTTTATTTTTCCTTAAAATGATTTCTTCACCCTTGAACTCAACCTCTAATTCGTCTCCAAAAGCTAAATTTGCAGTTTTCAACATTTCAACTGGAAACGTAATACCCAAGCTATTTCCTACTTTAGTTAATTTCCTAATGGCCATTATTCATTCCTCCTTCAAAAGAAAGTTATAATTGTTATTACTATTATAACATTAGTCTTTATGGTTTATACTACTTTTATCTGGAATCTGCTATTTTTGATAACACAAAAAAAGCTTGGAGATTTAGACCCTAAAAGGGACCATATTCTTCTAGCTGAACAACCTCCATTTATTGGAGAAGTCTTTCTATGGTCAACTGTTGCACTTGTTAAGCCACTCCAAGGTTCTATCTATATATTAATGGGGCTTCTTGTTATTGAAATAGGTGATCATATTCGCTTTACAGCCAAGTATGAGGTGGGAATAGCAATAGTTATGACAATCGTTGGTGTTTTGTTAGGGGTACTTTCCATTTAAAACTATAAGAATGATAAAATGCAGAGAGCTAATACTTTACAATAGCTCTCTCTTTTATTGGTATTGAATTCCGAATCACAGTTTAGCCTTTGCTCCCGTTGAGCAAAGGCTGCCACTATAATAGGGAGTTTCATACGATTTATTTCGAAGATCCCTCATACTCCCTAACCAACTTATAAAAAGTCGTCTTCTTTACGCCTATCTCCTGTATGGCCTTTACAGCTGTGATCTCTCCTGATTTCCATTGGTCATAGACTTGTTCAAACTCCTTCCGTAATGGTTGCCTTTGGTCGACCGAAAGCTGTGCCATTTTGTAAAGCCAATTTAATGCTCTCACGCTGCCGTTTTCGAATTCGCCCCCTTTCTTCTTCCGCCATCCAAGAAAGAATCTGAAAACAAGGTCGACAAAGAATTTCACTAATTACCTTTATGGCAAGCAGCTTCTTGGCAAAAGGTATTTGTTTAAATACATCCTTAACCTCTTTTTCCACTCTTTCGAGTTGTAGTACTGCGAGATCATACTCCTCTAATAATTGTTCCAAATGTATAACAATTTTCTCTATCGAATACTTTTTTCATATTCGATGTCATTTTTTAATCGTCAACGCCTTCAAGGCTTCCTTCCATGTCAAATCGGTGATTTTCCCGTAGTGATAAATTTGTTGAATATGCCGCCCTTTTTCTTTTGCTAATTTAGCATAAAACAATATACTTACAAATAAGACATACTATTTTTAAGTATAGAAAGGGTGAGTGGTATGACATCAGCAAAGGTTACTTCAATTTGGAGATACCCGGTTAAGTCGATGATGGGAGAGGAATTAAATGCATGTAAAATTACGGAAAAGGGGTTATTAGGAGACAGAGCTTATGGTGTAATTGACAATGAAACAGGCAAACTTGCTAATGCTAAAAATCCACACAAATGGCCAAACATGTTTCAGTATCGTGCAGCGTTTATTGACCCGCCGCAGGAGAATGCTGCAGTTCCTCCAGTAAGAATTACTTTTCCGAATGGCAGTTCGATTATTAGCACCGACGAGGAAAAAGATAAATTGCTTTCAAGCAGCTTTAATCGAAACGTTCATCTGTCTACTCCATCCTCAAGAGATGTACAGTTCGAAGGATATATTCCTGAAGAAATCGAGGAACTTGACAATAAAGGCTCGATTTTCACAAGAACTTCACCTGTAGGAACGTTTTATGATATTGATATCGTTCATATTATCACAACCTCAACGATAAATTACTTAAGGAAACTGGCACCGGAAAGCAGAATTGAGGCACGGCGGTTCAGGCCGAATATTGTTATTGAAGTTCCGGATAAGGAAGATTTTGTAGAAAATGATTGGATCGGCAAAACCTTAACATTTGGGAATGTGCAGCTTAAAATTTCTCAGGAAACAAAGCGGTGTGTAATGACAACATTGGCTCAGGGCGACCTTCCAAAAGATCCAAATGTATTAAGATCCATTGTGAGAAATAACGCCGGAAGCTTTGGGGTTTATGCTTCAGTAGTGAAAGCTGGAAGGGTAAGCATTGGGGACAGATTTGAGATTAATTAAATTATTACATAAACCAGTAGAGACTTACTTTGATGGGCTGCTAATATGGCAGCCCATCTTTTTATGAAAGAAACAATGAATTGAATTGTTAGGAGATTTTTCCTTATTCAGTTAACCTGCCCAGTTAGTTTAGGAAAAAAATCCACCAGATGGCAGGCCGGATCTTTAATCATGCAGCACAGACCAGCGCTGCACCATAGAGAATGAAAATCGTCGAAAACCGTCCATACTGATCCTAAGGCTGGGTGAGGAAGGTCGATGTACTATAGTGCCATTAGAGCCCACCTGTTAGTCTGACTCCAACGACCTCGGTGCATCACAGACTGTCGCTGCCTTAAGGGAAGCACTCATGGTAGATTAATCCTATTCTGGTTTTTACACCACCCTCTTATTTTTCGCCTAGGAAGGATGGTTTCAATGGAAGTTATTATTGAATGAGTATGCGGAAGGGATGTACATAAARAYAACATTACCGCCTGCATTATAACCCCCGAAAGGAAAGGAGATTCAAACATTTTCTACAAAAACGGAGTTTTTAATTCAWCTGATGGATTGGATTAAATCACATGGTTGCACTATGTCGCAATGGAAAGCACAGGTGTTAACGCACAACATATGAAACGGCCGAAAAACAGATGTCAAGGATGCTGTGTGGATCGCTCAATTTATTCGTCATGGGTTGTTGAAGGCAAGTTTTATATCTGATAGAAATCAGCGAGAATTACGTGAGCTTATACGTTATCGCAGAAGTATTATTGAAGAACGGACTAGACAGCATAATCGAATTCAAAAGGTACTGGAAGGTGCAACTATCAAATTAGGCTCTGTCTTATCAGATATTATGGTAGTTTCATAAAAGGACATGCTTCATGCGAAGGCAAATGGTGAGGATGATCCTGAGAAACTGGCAAACATTGCGCGACGTTCGATGAAGAAGAAAAAAATGATTTAATCCTTGCTTGAATGGGTATATGAATCCTCATCAACGCATGATACTCAAAACGATTCTAACACATATTGACTTTCTGACTGAACAGATTAAAAAACTCGATCAAGAGGTTGCCCAAAAAGTTAGTGTGTATCAAGAAAGCATAGAACAACGTATTCAATACTGGTATTGCCACTCGAATGGCGTACAAATTCTAGCTGAAATCGGAACGGACAGTTTATTTGTCTACATTTATTTGTTCATCTGATTTTTGGATGATTTCTTTTAGTTCTCCTGTATCACCTTTAGCATTAATAATTTCAAAGATCTCATTTAAGCCATCTGAGTTTTTTTCATCTTCCGTTTTCACTAAATCCCTCCTAATTGTGGTTATCTTTTAAGGTCTCCCAAATTAATAAAAAAAAACCTCCAAATAGGAGAGGGTGTAAAGGGGCTTATGGAGTTGCCTGGGCCTGGGAATACATCCCGATATACATCTAGATAGGCATGAAGGTTTACTACCTTTTACAATTATCATCAAAAGTATTTTCAATGGCTAATTCCAATTCTTCTTTTCCTTCTCCTACATAACGTTTGGTCATGTTCAAATCTTTATGCCCCATCAATTTTGAAACGGTTTGAAGGTCTATCCCCGAATCGATTAATTTTTGGCAAAACGTATTCCGCAGCTTATGGGGAGTCGTATTATATTTAGTCAGCATATATTGCACGGACCTTGGCGTGATGCGCTGATTCACACTGGATATGAAGATAGCTTCCGTTTCCATATTTAAAAATTCCTTGTATGCCCTGATCTTTTCACTAGCAGCCATGGAGAGTGGAATCTTCCTGTCTATATCCCCTTTTGAATCCCGGATGAGGATATATTGCCTGTCTCCCTCTTTTTGAATGTCGCTATGGTTCAAATCACAAAGTTCGGACACCCGGATACCCGTATGGATCAGTGTATAGACAATGGCAATATTCCTGAAATGCCCAGAGGCCTCGATTTCTTTTAAAAGCTCAGCTTGCTCAAGCATGTTCAGGGCTTCTGGCGGATCTTCTTTCTTTTCCTTTGCTTTACGGTCGATGTTGAGGACGATTTCGGGTTTATCAAGGAACCTGGAAAACATCGTAATGGCTGAATAATGTTTTTCAATCGTTCCTCCACTCTTATTTGACTGTTCCATATCGTCTAAATAGGTTTGCACGTGGGATTTTTCAATCACTTCCGCTTCTTCTTTAAACCATTGAAGAAACTGTGAGATGACTCCCACATAGGTTTTAATCGTACCATCGGATTTATTTTGACCCACTAACCATTCCGCAAAAGAATGAAGAATTTTTTTATTGTCCAGGATTTCTTCTTTACTAGTCATCGAGGAGCCCCCCTACCAAAATCATGCTATTAATAAGCCTTTCCAATACACGATAGTGGAATTTATACAAAAAAACCTTAGGAAAATCCTAAGGTTTAGAATGCGTAAATAGGATTTGAACCTGTTTATACGGGTTTATGAATCCTAATTAATGTGATAAACATTGCTTGGCGGCGTCCTACTCTCACAGGGGGAAACCCCCAACTACCATCGGCGCTGAAGAGCTTAACTGCCGTGTTCGGAATGGGAACGGGTGTGACCTCTTCGCTATCGCCACCAAACAATAAAGGAACGTTGTTCTC
>NZ_JBFUIB010000151.1:0-7992 GCF_056402095.1 Peribacillus sp. P4_C12 | reverse complement strand
GATGACTTTTTCATTAGAGGGAAAAACGTTTGTCATAATGGGTGTTGCCAATAAAAGAAGTATTGCTTGGGGAGTGGCCCGTTCCTTACACAAAGCAGGTGCCAAGTTGATATTTACTTATGGGAAAGAACGCACAGAAAAGAGCGTCAGGGAGCTATCTTCCACTTTGGAAGGTGAGCCTGCAATCATATTGCAATGTGATGTAACAAAGGATGAAAGCATTGAAAAATGTTTTGCGACGATCAAGGAAGAAGTAGGTATCATTCATGGCGTAGCACACAGTATCGCATTTGCAAATAAGGAAGAGCTGGACGGTGATTTTGTTAACACGAGCCGTGAAGGTTTCTTGCTTGCTCATAATATTAGTTCGTTCTCTTTAACAGCTGTAGCTAAAGCAGCGAAAGAAATTATGACAGAAGGCGGCAGTATTGTCACAATGACGTACCTTGGCGGTGAACGAGTTATGCCAAACTATAATGTAATGGGAGTGGCTAAGGCGTCACTTGAAGCCAATGTACGTTACTTGTCGAGTGACCTTGGTAAGGATAACATTCGTGTGAATGCAATTTCTGCTGGTCCAATACGTACATTATCTGCAAAAGGAGTACGTGATTTTAATACAATCTTGAAGAAGATTGAAGAAGAAGCACCGCTCCGTCGTACGACGACACCTGAAGAAGTGGGAGATACGGCTGTGTTTTTACTCAGTGACATGTCCCGCGGGATTACTGGTGAAAATATTCATGTGGATTCCGGTTACCATATAATCGGATGATGAAAGGGGACCAATAAAGGTCCCCTTTTTATTGATTTTCAATTCCTTTATCCTTCTGTCCATCAAAGATTGGTGTTAATCTTTGTTTTCCGGTATCTTGAATTTCTACATCAATCTGGATAGACCTGAGTGTGTCTTCTTCTAATGGAATTCTCCCTTTTATTTCAATTTTCTTCCAAGCTTTATTATCCATGCGGTAGAGTGTTTCAGAAAGCCTGAGGAGGTCGATATCCCTTTTTTGTGTATATTGATACGATTTATTTATTTCCTTTTTGATAGAGCGCTTTATTTCTTTTTCATATTGTTTACGTGTTATATCCTTTATCATCATTTCAACACTAGCCTTAAGTTTCATTTTTACATCAAAACGAACTGTTCCATTTTTCTCTACAACAGGGATTATTTTAAACTTTTTATCGTAAATAACAACAAATGCGTCATTTTTTGTTTCAGGGAAAATGGTAATGCTGTCCCGAACGAAATCTTTATTGAACCATCTTCCGCCATTCATCACCTTCTTAGGTAGAATTGTTTTTATTTTATTTTCTGAAATGATAGCTACTCTCTCCATTAATAAATCCTGCTTCTTTTTTTTCTGACCAGTCCATTGTTCTGTGATTTTAAGTAATGGAATCGCCACTTGATGAGCAGGTTCATCAAGTTCAATAATGATCTCTCTTAAATTAATAGGTGGGATAAAAGAGCTTTGATTATAGTTACCATCTGGATCGCTTAATTTTGAAAAAGCCACGGAAATATTTTCGATAGGAGAAATGAGCATCGCATCTTTAATTGAATCTTTAGTCATAAAAAAGAAAATCCGGTAGCGTGTTTCGCGGTAGCGGTCTAAAAAATCAGCAGTATACCTGAGGCCGCCTGCTTTAAGAGCTTCTTCTGAAAAAATCACAAAAGAGATATGACCCCAATAAATACGTCGATCGGACGTATTATACAAATTAAATATGGCTTCGTCCAATGTGTTTCCGGAAGCGTGCCCAACATCTGCTTGGCTAAGTGTGCTGGGGTCTCCACCTGATTCCGATTTTGCTAACCCTTTCACGTTAATAATTTGAAGGTAAACAATGACCTTCCCGTCTTTATAATCGATTCCTAAACCGTTTGCATAAACGAGACGTTCAGGTTCATTTGAATCCCAGCAGCCTGAAAGAATTGAAACACACAACAGTAAAATGAGTGTGTTTTTCATTGTTTTCATTGTTGTTCATCATCGCCTTTCCTCGTAGGATCTTTTGAAGAAAAGATAGAAGGGCGTTTTTTATCCAAAGAGGGAGGTATCTGAAAAAGAGTTTTTACAATATTGGATAAGTTTAAATTGGCAGTCACTTCCATATAAGGAACACCTAATATTCGGATATTACTTACATACGCACATAAAAATAGAGCTAACAACATAAATGCAAAAAGCCCTAAAAAAGAAGCAGAAATAATAGCTAGGAGCCTTATTAAGCTAATGACGCCATTGATGGATTGATTGACTAATGTGTAAGTAGCGACCGCCGAACCAGCAATGACTACAAGCATGGCAGGACTTGTCAAACCGGAACGAATTGCTGCATCTCCAATGATTAAAGCACCCAATACACTTAATGTTGGGCCGACTGACGTAGGTAATCGCATGCCTGCTTCTTTGAATACTTCAAACACGATGACCATGGTAATTGCTTCCAATGAGGTAGGGAGTGGCAATCCCCTTCTTGATTCGACTACAGTGGCAAGCAGAATCATTGGAAGTTGGTCTTGATGAAAGGTGGTTAAAGCAACCCAAAATCCTGGCAAAAGTGCAGCGACAAAAATGCCAAATAATCGAAGAGCTCTTTCAAAGGAAGCGTAGATAGACGTGTATTCATGATCTTCCGATGTTTTTAACACAATAAATAGGTTGATGGGTGTGATCATTGTGTAGGCAACGCCATCAATTAGAATTAATAGTCTGCCTTTTAAAAGGCATTGCACTGCAAAATCAGGTTTACCGGAATAGTCGTGCCTTGGAAAGAGAAAAGAGGGCTGTTCATCAATTAACTCCATAAATTGATTGCCTCCATATATCCCATCTATATCAATTGCTTCAATCCTTTTAGCGACAGTTTGAACCATTTCAGGGTCAGAGATATCATCCATATATAACAGGGCAACTTTAGTCAATGTTCGCCTGCCCACTTCGAAGTATTTTACACTTAAGGAATTTGTTCGCATACGCTTTCGTATTAAAGCGACATTAATAGATAAATCTTCAATGAAATTATCTCTCGGCCCCTTTATCGTTACTTCAGTAGTTGTTTCCTCAGGGCTACGCTGCGGTCGATTTGCAATGTTTACAGAAACCAAATAGTCGTATCCTTCAAAGTAAATCAATAATTTCCCAGAATAGATATCTGCGAATAACTCTTCCTTGGTGTTTATATCAGCAAGTTGAGGAAGATAAAGAGAGTCCTTTATGTCATTAATAGTTAATTTTCCTTTTGGATGTTTGCGGAAAAATAAAGTTAGCCTTTCAAATACAAGGTTATTTAACAATTCAGTATCGACAAGCCCTTCACATCCAATTAATGTGACTTTTATCGGAGACTCATCACGATATAAGCTGCTTTGGAAAAATACATCTCCTGAACTATGAAAAATTTCTTTTAAATCGTATTCGTCTTTTATTACGAGCTTTTCTGGTGTTTTAATTTTACTATTCGGTTTGGATGGTTGCTTTTTCATTTTTTTGAACATCGGATGAGGACCTCCTTTTTCTACGATTACTGAAGAAAACAAAAATACTTAAAAGTATGGAAACCGCTAAAAAGAACCAGAATGTAATCGGCATAATAAATGTTTTAATAATGTCATATAAAATGACATCACTGAAGCTGAATGAATTGGAAACGATAAGGATTATTGAGTAGACAATGAGCAATTTCGTTTTGTTTCGCTTATTTTTTAAAGATAGCACTTCAAGTGATAAAAACAGGAAAAAGGATACCCTTATAAAGGCTCCAGTTAGCCATTGGTAAATCGACAAGAAGTCAAGGTGCTCAATGAATCTTCCCAAGGTGACTAATCCCCATTGCTCAAATGCAGGGTACTTTTGTCTTGAAGCTTCGATTGGACCGAATTCAGTAATGGAGCCAATAAGGGGTCCAAGGATAAGCCAGGTAAGGATAATGGTATTAATAACAAATACTTTAAATTTTATTTTCCCATGAACTTTTTGCTGCAAACAGAGAAACACAATCAATTCAATTAGGCCAGACAAAGGATAGATAATACCTGCAAAAACAGGTGACCAACCATGTTCAAGAATTGGTTGCAAAAGTGAATAATTTTTAAATTGAATATTTGTGATTGCCACAAAAAAACCAAACAAGATTACGGCCGATAATACGAACGTATTGACAATAGCAATCGTTTGTATGTTTGTCGATGCAAGGAAAAAGCATAATCCTGTAAATAGGATTATTTCAAAAATCGGTGGAGTTACAGGCAAATAGGATACTTTTGTCCATACAACCATCTCTTTCAATGAAACCGCAGCTAATGAAGCGAAAAAGAGACTCATAGTAATGGATAAAATTCTGCCTGGTACCTTCCCAATATTTTTTTCCACCCATCCAAATATATTTGTATGACCTGTGGCTTTATGGATATAGAATAAGAGCAGACACCAAATCAATATAATGCCAAAAGAAAGTAGAACAGAAATCCAGGCATCCCTTTTGGCAGCAGGTAACAAATGAGGAAGAATCGTTACATGGTTTTTCAGTCCGATCGCAGTCATTACGATTAAAGATAGTTGTACGATTGAAATTTTACCATTTTTAACCATCTATAATATACTCCTTTAATAACCAATATTTTTTTAGGTTACTCCATTAACCCCCAGCTTATCCAAGTTTTAATGAGTGTCCCTTTTTTAGGAGAAGGGCACAACACCAGCATAAAAAAGGGTGAATTTCATATAGTTGATACATAGAGCAGATATTCATTGTTTGAGGAAAATCAGCAGAATCCTGTTTTCTACCTTATTGGGTCGATGAGAAAAGGAGGAGGACATCATGGACGTGAAAAAGGATCGTCTGCCTTGTACTGTTGGTAAGCAAACAGTACACAATACTCCGAAGAGCCAAATAAATTTGAATAGAGAAAACTTCACCACTTCGTTTAGTACCGAAGAAATGGTGGAGTTATTGTCCCGACTTCCAGCCTTTGCACCTAAGCCAGTTTGTAAGTTCATCATCAATGGTCGTACAATGTTTGGTAAGTTGGAACATAAAAAAGAATCCAGTCTTTTTATTAGGCATAAATTTGGTAAAAAGGTTGTTCAATACCATATAGAACAGTTGCAGTCTGTGGATATTCTGAAATATTAAGGAGGATTTGCATGTCAGAGAATAAAAGCGATAAGGACTCCAAGCCCCTTTTATATGTCAATCAGGCTAAGATATCGGATCAACGAGGGAATATGCAAAGTGATTACCGAACGAAAAAAGGTACACATCAGGAAACGGTAGAGCATGAATCTGTGGAAACGGAGCAGGGAGAAGAGAAAATAGAAAAAATCAAACGGGAATTTGGAGTATTTGATGCTATGAAAGAAATTGAATCAGAAATTACGGCTATTAAAAAAATTACTGATCAATATGTTCCAGAGCAGTCATCAGTTGAGCAAACTGAACTTCCTTTACAAGAAGAAAAGGAAACGGCAAAGGTTGTAAAGAAGAAAAAGAAAAAGGTGGAGAAAAAGGTGGAGGATAAGGTGGAGAAAAAGGAATCCTCAAGTGAAATCATAACCCGTCTATCCAAACATCAAGGTTATCCAAAGCCGCTATGTGAGGCGGTTATTAACGGAGAAACGCTTAAGTTTCAGGTATTGGGAATGAGGGGGGAATCAGTGAAAATTAAAAGAGGAAATCATATTCGCTTCGTCGGTCTCCCGAATATTATTGATGCCAAAATTATTGAAGAATCCAAGTGAAGGAGCAGAATTGAATGTTTCTCTCACAGCATGAGTTCACCTTAATACTTCTATTAGGTTTAGCTTCATTTAGGCTGACACGCTTAATTGTTTTCGATAAAATTATGGAACCTTTGCGCCGTCCTTTTTTTAAAGAGATAGAAGAAAAGAATGAAAAGGGTGATGTGGAGATTTATTTAATTCCTAAGGAAAAGGGCTTGCTTGGCTGGTTTGGACAATTGCTAAGCTGTTTTTGGTGTGTGGGTATCTGGGTCAGTCTATTTCTGGTTTTGCTTTATCTACAACAGTTATTTATAGGGGAGGTGCTGATTTTAATCCTCGCAGTTGCCGCAGTAGGGTCAATCTTAGAGGTTATAATCAGCAGAATTTTGGACATTTGATTGGAAACAACTTGTCTCATCAATCATATAGTATGGTATAGAGGGAAAAGGGGGAGTCACAATTGAATAACAAACAAAGTCCATGGACGTATGCAAAACCGGTGAAAAAGGAACAACCGGTCAAAATAAAAAAAGACTGTGGCTGCAATAATAATAATAAAAATAAGGGCTATTAAATGAAAAAAAAACCTTTCCGAATTGGGAAGGGTTTTTTATTTCCTAATCCTACCATTCATAAAAAAACAGTTAAACAAGAAAATAAAAATAGAACAATAAATTAGGATGTGATTCTATGTTCAGACGAGGAAGTTATTTATATGTTATCTGGATGGTTTTTGCAGTAGTTGTGTGTTTGCTAACAGCCTGTAGCAGTAAAGGAGACGGAAAAACAGAAAACTTAGCGTTAATTAAGCGCACGAATCCTGAACCGATGGATATCATTAATGGAATGGATGAAAAGGATGAAAAAGGACTCATTTCAAAGATCAAGGAGACAGTAGCCAACGAAGACACAATCTATGATGTAATCGTGGTGAAAAATGGAAAAAAGATTATCGTCGCTTACAAAGTTAAGCACTTGAAACGTTTTCATATGAAAAAAATTGAAAAGAACGTGACTGGAAAGTTGGAAGAAAAGTTTCCAAAGTATGATTTTATCGTTTCGAGCGATTATAAAATTTTTCTGGAATCATTAAGATTGAATGAGTTTCTTAAGGAAAAAGAGGTTCCTGAGAAAAAGGCAATAAAGAAGTTCAAGGAAATTGAAGAACTTCAAAAAGAATTAATATAGAAAGAGAGGTTTCTCAATATGAGCAGCAAGGAGAACACGACCCCCCAACAGGATGCGTATAAAGAGCTTCAAGAGAAGCATGAAATAAAAAGGCCGATCCTGAAGAATTGTATAAAAGCCTTTTTAGTAGGCGGTATTTTCTGTTTAGTAGGACAAGCTATTTCATACTTTTATATTTATTTTTTCAACTTTACGGAACAGACAGCCGGGAGCCCAACGACTGCGACCATGGTGTTTCTCGCACTTTTAATGACTGGCTTCGGATTTTACGACCGCATCGGACAGTTTGGGGGAGCAGGGAGTGCTGTCCCAGTAACGGGATTCGGTAACGCAGTTATTTCAGCAGCAATCGAACACCGGACGGAAGGATTTGTTCTTGGTGTTGGTTCCAATATGTTTAAATTGGCCGGATCGGTGATTCTATTTGGTGTATTTTCAGCCTTTGTCGTGGCGTTGATTAAAACGATTTATCAAATGATTGGGGGCTAACCGGTGTTAAAGGGAAAACAAACATGGACGTTCGCCAATAAACCGGTCATTTTGGAAACAGGGGTAACTGGTGGGCCTTTTGAGGCAAATGGAGAAATCGCCGGAGATTTCGATATCCTGTACAGTGATCTATGGATGGAGCAGGATTCATATGAGAAGGCTCATCGTCATTTGATGGAGAAAGCGGTGGAGCTTGCATTGGAGAAAGGTAAGATAGACAAGGAAAAGGTACAATTTTTCTTGGCGGGTGATTTAATCAATCAGATTACACCCACAAGTTTTGCGGCTAGAACAAATGGTATTCCATACTTCGGTCTGTTTGGTGCCTGCTCTACTTCAATGGAGGGGCTTGCACTATCGGCCTTCATAACCAATTATGGAGGAGCGAACTATGTGTTAACGGGGGCTTCAAGCCATAATGCAGCTGTTGAAAAGCAATTCCGCTATCCGACTGAGTATGGCGGGCAAAAACCACCCACAGCTCAGTGGACGATAACAGGGGCAGGGGTAGCGCTAGTTGCTCCAAATGGTAGCAAGCAGGGGGTATTTCCTCATATTGTTTCAGCCACTATCGGTAAGG
>NZ_JBFUIB010000150.1:0-7998 GCF_056402095.1 Peribacillus sp. P4_C12 | reverse complement strand
TGGATTTGAGTCAATATTTTGGACACTAAAAAGTTAAATCTTAAGCTGTATTCCTAATTCGATCTTCAATGGCTTGTGGGGTTTGATAGCCCAAGCTGCTGTGAATTCTTTTTCGGTTATACCAACCTTCAATAAATTGGAACATCGCTAATTTAGCTGTTTGGTAGTCTAGATATTGTACATGGTKGACTTCTTCCTTTTTTAATAGGGCATGAAAGGATTCAATACAGGCATTATCGTACGGGCAACCTTTCTGACTAAAGGATTGCTTAATATGATGGTTTTGGATATGTTGAGTAAACTCACTACTTGTATATTGTGAGCCAAGATCGGTATGAAGAACTAAGCCCTCCGAGGGCTTTTGTGAAATGTGTGCGTTATTGAAAGCTTTTATGACCAGTTCTGTCGTCATTGAACGAGAAAATGAATACCCWACTATTTTCTTAGAATGAAGGTCCAGTACCGAAGCTAAATAACACCATCCGTCTTTTAACGTGTGGATATACGTAATATCTGCTACCCATTTCTCATTAATGGTCTGAGTAGTGAAGTCTCGTTTTAGCAAATTATCCAATTGAATAACMTTTTCTTTAGATGGATAGGGACGGTATTTTTTCTTAGTAATAGAACGAATTCTCGCYTTGCTCATTAAACGTTGAACACGCTTTAGACTTAGGGAAAACCCTTTGGWTAATAAGCTTTCATGAATCTTTGGAGCCCCATATCGTCCCTTGCTTTCCAGGTAAATGAGATGAATTTCCTTCGTGAGTTCTTGGTTTTCCTGTTCGCGATTTGATACGACTATTTGAAGGGACTGATAATGGCTGCTTCTTGGGATTTCTAGTATTTCACACAWCTTTTGTATGGGATATTGTTTCTTGTGTTCCTCAATAAATTCGGTAAGATCTGTCTCGGTTACTTTTTCGCGAATATGGCCATAGCCTTTTTTAAGATTTCAACTTCTTGCTTTAACCGAAGGTTTTCCTTCTGTATGGCGGCTAATTCCTTTGGAGTCATAGACTCTTCCCCTAAACCGATAGGGGTAAATTCKTTAACCCATTTATAAATGGTAACTTCTGATACGCCATATTCGCCGCTTAATTCTTTGACCGAATTACCCGAGTGATAAAGATCTACAATAGTCTTCTTGAATTCATTATTATATTTTTTACCTGTATTCTTACGTTCCAAGACAGACACATCCTCTCAAAAATYATTGTAAGGACTTAACTAAAATGTGTCCATGAAACTATACTAACTCCACTTCTATATAAAGAATGAATATTTTCTGAATTTCTAAGCTCAAAAATAAGGTTCAACTTTCTTTCTAACTTATCTAAATTCCCTCCCTCTTTTACAAACAATTCAAACTCTTCAGCTATCATTTTTCCCACTTTACTATCTAGCAGTTCAAGATTAAGTAATGATTTTATTTTTATCGTTTCTGGGGTGTTATCCCAACGAAACCATTGTCCAGGGACCTGTTTCCATAAGTTTTCCCACTCATCTAACAATTCAATTTGATTTAAAAAGAATTTTTGTAAACCACATAACCAAGCAGTACAACTAGTATTTCTTTTTTGGCACCCTAAACCGTCTTTTAAAAACTCACACCCTTGACAACAAGAGTTCCCACTTTTTATACAAATCTCACAAATATAATGTGACCCAACTAATTGAAGTACCATCAATCCATGTTGGATAATGTCTTCCCTCTTTATTTCTATACTCAACTTACTCGCTCCATCCGCAATTATTATTTCTCCCTAAGATTAACCAATTCTCTTTACCCAATCCAACTATGCCAAACAGGACATTATGTAGCGAACCATCCACATGCCCATGAACGTTAATTCTTCACACATTGTCCATCTCTTATTTATGCCTATTTAGTATATTTTCTAGTAAGCTTTGTGCCCGCCTCCAAACATTTCCTTCACCCTCTATGTTAATCCAAACATAGTGACCTATTTTTTCGACATTAGGTTCTTGATAAATGACCTCCACTAGATCACCTATAACAATCCTGTTCCCGTCTTTATCCTCGTAAGATTTATGTCCATTTCCCCATCATCCTTATTATTATTTCTTTCATTGTACACAGGGAAATATTTCTATTAATTATAATCTTGGGCTAGTGCTTGGACATAATGAGAGCGCAGGTAAAAAGGAAGTCAACTAGTTCTAATAAGGCAATAGATATTTAAAATCATCCTTAACCGAAGCAGCACATTCAGTAGGTGTCTCCAAAAACTACTTGGTCTATTGTATGGCGTTCAGCAGTAGGAAAAGAGCAGGTATCGTCGTCTCCAACGCCATCTTGAAAATTACTAATTATATTCTGACGAGAATGGAGACACATACTCTACGGTTGTTCTATTTTTTGCTCCTGTACTTTATTACCTTCTAGTTTGTGATTAATTGGGTCAATAGTATGTTTAAATTTGTAGGCTTGAATTACAACCTCAAAACTTATTATTGAAATGATAATAATAATGATACTGCATACAAAGACTGTAATCGCCATTTTAGTCCCTCCTAAAGTACTAATAAAATCATCAAATGGGGTTTATCTTTACGATCTGTTTCTGTAAGTTTTCCTACTCATCCAACAATTCAATTTTCTTTTAAAAAGAATTTTTGTAAGCCAAATACGCAGTCATTAACTAGTATTTCTCTTCCATCTAAAATTTCTTTTGACATAAACAAGGAAACATTGTACATTCATATCATAGTATATTCAAATAATCAGATATAGTAATATACAAAATAGTATAAATGAAGAAGGGTTGGTTATGCAACATAAATGGTTTTTTACTGGGAGATATAGTGGGTATTCTTTACAAAATTTTCAAAAAGATCTTTTGTCTGGTCTAGTCGTTGGGGTAATTGCTATACCTTTGGGTATGTCGTTTGCAATTGCTTCTGGAGTTAAGCCGGAATATGGAATATATACTACAATCATTGCAGGTATTTTAATTTCACTGTTTGGTGGGTCAAAGTATCAAATTGGTGGACCTACAGGAGCCTTTATTCCCATTTTATTTGGAATTGTCATGACTTATGGGTATGAAAACTTATTAATTGCTGGATTTTTTGCAGGTATTATCCTATTTTTAATGGGAATCTTTAGACTTGGTTCATTGATTAAATTTATTCCAAGGCCTGTGACTATAGGCTTCACATCAGGAATAGCCGTTATCATTTTTGTGGGTCAGATTGCTAATTTTCTAGGTCTTACAGGGGTAGAAAAACATGAAACCTTTTTAAGTAATATTAGAGAAATTATCATTCACATTCATTCCATTAATTTTTTTAGTGTGTTAACTGCTGGAATATGCCTTATTGCGGTCTTATTAACTCCTAAACTCTTTCCGAAGATTCCAGGTCCACTTATAGGATTATTATTTTCTACCGTGATAGCCAGCATATTTTATCCTAATCAAGTAGCAACAATTGGCTCAACATTTGGTGAGATTCCAAGTACCTTACCTCATTTTGAGGTACCTGAAATGACTTTTGAACGCGTACAACAATTAATTGGTCCAGCTTTTGTAATTGCATTACTTGGGGGTATCGAATCTTTATTATCTGCAGTGGTCGCTGATGGTATGACAAATAGTAAGCATAATAGTAATCGAGAATTAGTGGGTCAAGGTATCGCTAATATGATTACTCCTTTATTTGGTGGAATTCCTGCAACTGGAGCCATAGCAAGAACAGCTACAAATATCAAAAATGGTGCGATCTCGCCATTTTCTGGAATGATACATGGAATTGTAGTTTTGATAGTATTAGTACTTCTTGCTCCTTATGCTTCAAGTATCCCTTTAGCCAGTATGGCCCCTATCTTAATGGTAGTAGCTTGGAACATGAGTGAGAGACATGTATTTTATCACGTGTTAAAAACAAAAACAGAAGATTCATTTGTTCTAGTTGTTACCTTTTTATTAACTGTTTTTGTTAATCTTACAGTTGCTGTTGAAGTAGGGGTTTTATTAGCAGTAGTTTTATTTACAAAACGAATGAGTGATATGATGGTAACAGTCAAGGCACTACCTAACCCAAATAATAAACATGAAAAGATGGAATCTCACATGGTGACAGATGCTCGTGACTGTCCTCAAATTAGTATTTATAATGTAGAAGGTCCTTTGTTTTTTGGAGCTGCTCAAGCTTTTGAGCACTCAATAATGAATACGATCAACTACAAACCGAGGGTTTTACTCTTAAGAATGGGGAAAGTCCCTTTTATGGATACAACAGGCGAATCTTATTTATCAAGTATCATAAAGGATTTTTCAAAACATGGGATTGTATTGATATCAGGTATTAAAGTTCAACCTAAAAGTGTGTTAAAAAAGACGGGTTTATATGAATGTATAGGAGAAGAACATTTTTTTGAACATACTGGAGATGCAATAAATTTTGCACTTAAACATCTAAATAAGGACAAATGCCTTGGATGTAAACATTTTGCATTTAGGGAATGTACTGTCCTTTCTGGTGCACATGAGAACATGAAAGAAAAAGGGGAAGTAGTTACAACATCTTAATTGTATCTAGAAAGAGAGGGAAATAAATTGAACTTAGAAATGCAACAGTTTAAAGCTGAATTTTTTAAAGCTCTTGCTCATCCTCTTAGGATAAGAATTCTTGAACTTTTAGCTGACGGAGACAAAAATGTAAATGAAATTCAAAATCTTGTAGGAAGTGAAGGTTCTGCAGTATCACAACAATTAACAGTCTTGAGAGCAAAAAATATAGTTACAGGCACCAAAGATGGTAATCGGGTGATTTATTCCTTAAGAGATCCTATGATTATTGAACTGCTCAGTGTTGCTCGTCAAATTTTTAATAATCACCTTGTTGATGCTATAACCATGTTAGATAAATTAAATGATAGCGATAATGACAATGGTATATAAGAAAAGACGATAAATGAGGCGTAAAAATGTAAATTATAAGACTATGTTATCGTTGCAAGGGCAAGGGGAAAATAAAAACAAAGATTCCTTTTATAAATTTGAAGTGCCATGTATGTAATGGAATAGGTAGGATAAAGGATGTTAGAAAGTAATTAATTCTCATTCTCAATCTATCCTATTAATAAACTTATTTAAACAACAAAAGCCATTCGCTTTCTCCTTAGCGTGAAAAAACTGGCTTTTTGCTTCAATAAATGTAGTACCGTGGATTTTAAAAAAAATGTTAGCAATACCCCGACTACAATGTTTAAGAAAGAGTTTAAACCCAATTACTATTTCCCTAATTAATACTGAAGTACTAATTAGGTGATATATAAAAAAAAATGAGGTGTGATCTAATGATTAAATCTAAAGCTCGAATAACAGCTATTGGTACCTATGTTCCTCAGAAGAGATTATTAAATGAAGACTTAGAAAAGATGGTAGATTCTAATGATGAATGGATTGTTCAAAGGACTGGCATAAAGGAAAGGAGAATAGCAGGAGACGAAGAATACGCTTCCCATTTAGCTTTTAATGCTATAGAAAATCTGGTTGAAAAATATAATAAAGATTTACAAGATATTGATTGTATTATAGTAGCAACAACAACTCCGGACTATGCGTTTCCTAGTGTGGCAAGTCGAATTCAGAGTCACTTTAATATCCCTTGTACAGGAGCTTTTGACTTAAATGCTACCTGTGCAGGTTTCACATATGGTTTACATTTAGCTAACAATTTAATTACTTCCGAGGCACATAAAAAGATTTTAGTTGTTGCAACCGAGACTTTATCAAAAGTAACCGACTATAAAGATAGAACAACTTGTATTCTATTCGGAGATGGCGCTGGTGCTATGTTAGTCGAATTTGACAAGGAAAATCCTAGTTTCCTGGCAAACCATATGGGTACTAATGGAGAAGGTGGTATTCATGTATACAGAACAACCTTTGCAACTACTATGGATGATAAACCTTTAAACACAACTGGAAAGATGGTTCAGAATGGAAGGGAAGTATACAAATGGGCAGCCCGTACTTTACCAATAGGAATAGAAGAATTATTACACAAGACAGAATTAAACATAGAGGATATTAACTGGTTTGTACCACATAGCGCGAATCTAAGGATGGTTGAATCAATATGTGAAAAATCAGGAATTTCCATAGAAAAAACATTGACCAGTATGAAGTACTTTGGGAATACCTCATCTGCTTCCATTCCATTAGCACTAAATTTAGGAATAGAAGAAGGGAAAATCCAATATGGAGATACTTTATTGCTTTATGGCTTTGGAGGAGGACTTACACATTTAGGGCTTGTTTTAACGTGGAATATAAAATTATAAAATCTAGTAATGGTAATGGGGGCTTTAATGTTGGTGGATACTCAAAAAATTAGTTTCTTCACCATAGTTTGTGATTTACACACAATTCCTGGGTAATGCTACTACACTATAAGCCACTCAATATTTAAGCAACCATTTACGGATTTGGCATTCCTTTTTCCTTGCTGAGAGGCATTTAAACCCTAGTATTGGTGAACAGGATTAGAATGTGGTGATGGGTATTAAATTATAGTATGTCGTAAAATATGGCTCAGCTTAATGTTTTATAGAAAATTGAACTGGAGTTGATAAAATGAACATTACTGGATACGGAAAAGCCACACGGGAAGCAATCAATAACTTTGAGCGATATGTTGATTTTGAAATCCCTGCCGATTATAAACAATTTCTCCTTGAATATAATGGAGGTACTACTACTGTGCAACACTGTAAGTTTTATGTGGATGCGTTAGACACACTTGTTTCGTTAAAAGTATTATATGGAATAGATGTTAATGAAAAAGAGCTTGATTTGCTGAAATGGCATGAGGAGTATAAGAAAGACTTACATACGAATTGCATCATAATAGGTAGTGATACGTGCGCAGGTAAAATCCTGTTGATAAATAATGATGAGGAAAAAGGGGTCTACTTCTGGGATCAAGGGTGGTATTCGGATCCATCAACCCAGGACGAAAATATCTATAAGGTTGCAGAAAGTTTTAAATCCTTTATTGAAGGGCTGAAGATCCCGGATGAGATCTAATTTTATTTGATTCCCCTTGATTGGCTATGACCTTTCAAGGTTTTTTTATAGTGAATTTACACGAATATAGTTTGATATGCTTTTCAAAAGCTGTACGAGCCTTATATATATGGCGTCTGTCAACGTTAAGCGGACCGAAGGGAGCATTAAGGAGTTGATAGACTCACTTCACCAAGAACCTCTTGGTGTGTCAAAAGTTCACCTTTTGATCTGCCTACCGTTTAGAATGCAGTAATTGATAAAAGTCTTGATTTTAGTCTTAACGTGCGAAATCCGCGTTTTGTCGGCTGTATCCCATCGCCATCAAGCTAAGAAAAAGGAATACCCCCCAAAGCGAAAAAATGAACTATTTTTTCTATAAATACTATTGAAAGGATGGCTTTTTTCGTTTGGGGGGGATAAAGAAATTTTAACTTGATGGGAATGTGGCGGTACCCCAGAAAGGGAGAACACCCCATTACCTCTACTCAGGCCTACCGGCAGTTAAATAAGGCCTGCAGATTTCGCTGGCAATCATACCTTACAGAAAACGTTTGGCTATTGGTTTTACAATGCCACGAAGGATATTTCCATGTTGCAACGGATCCTTCATCATTCCCAACCTTCCGTCACCCTGCGTTATATCTGCATTACCGAAGAAGAATCGAATAACGTATGCATCAAAACCTATAACCACTTAAATCCGTCCTCTTCCAATAATTGATCAGAAGCGTCTGGCCCCATCGAACCTGAACGATAAGGACACAGGGGAATGGCATTTTCCTCAAATACCTCCAAAATAGGTTGAACCCACTTCCAAGATAATTCAACTTCATTCCAGTGGGCAAAGAAAGTTGGATCGCCACGCAAAGCATCGAACAGTAAGAGCTCATAGGCTTCMGGTACWTCTTTTGCATTTGCTGAAAACGTCACCGTAACGGGCTCTATTTTACCGTTT
>NZ_JBFUIB010000149.1:0-8147 GCF_056402095.1 Peribacillus sp. P4_C12 | reverse complement strand
CTCCGTCGTGTGCTTCGATTCTGTGGGTAAGGTCAATTCCAAGCTCAAGAAGCTTGTCCTTTGCCTTATCATTTGGTACTACAAGTTGAACAATTGAGACCGTTTCTTCCTTAGGAATCGGCTGGTCAGGCTGTTCGACCGCTGCAACCGGAATACTTAGGCCTGGATAAAATGTAGAGAACCCTAGTCCGGTTATGGCAGTCATCACCACTAAATTCCTTTTCCATTTCTGCTTTTTCTGTTTTGTCAAAAACTGCACCCCCAAAATGCTAGAAATTTTAATACAAGCTTATTGTAAATTGAATGTACTTAATATCTTGTCGTAAAATCAGGGGCAGTTAAAAATCCTGTCTACAAAAATTTTATTGAGAAAATATAATACTTTATTTTAGAAGGTTAAATTTTAGGTTGTTTTTCCTATTTAAAAAGTACTGTGCCACTCGAAAAATCTAGTAATTTTAGGAGCACAAAATTACTAGATTTTATTCCATTATAATTCCCATAAACTGTATATTGATAATCAACTGTTTTTATTGTTTAATATTGTTGCTTTTTGTTTAATTTTGTAAAAGGAAAGTTGTAATATATTTCATGTGAATTGCGGCTCTATTGTTAAAAACCATTAAATGCCTATCAACCTTTGTGCCAGTCCAACATTTAATAAAGAAACAAGAATTATTATGAATAGGAATGATGGGGAATGRCAAAAAGAAACCGAGGAAAAACAATCAGCTACTTGCCTTCAAATGGCAGAGGGACATGCCCACTGTGTGAAAGAACAGGAGTAAAGCTTCTCTACCCGCACAAAACTGAAACAAACCAATCCATCAAAGTCTGCAAAAACTGCCGCCATAAATAAAAATCTCATAGTATAAAAAATCACATTCAGATGACTGTCCACACCGCGTGGACAGTGTGTTTTTGTGGTGCCTGTCACCATTGATACTACTATAGTATTGCAGGTTCTTTCGTTCGTTGCTGAAAAAGAAAGAGAGGATATTAATAGGAGGCAACGAGAAGGAATTCAATCGGCCAAAGCAAAAGGCAAACATCTAGGCAGACCGAAAATAAGCCTAGTATCATTAAATGAGAAACAGAAAGCAATTTTAATAACTAAATATGAATCATGGAAAAAGAATGAAATAACGGCAGTTGAATTTATGAATAAAATGGATCTATATAAAAATACATTTTATAAAATCATGAAGGAATATGAAGAGTAGGCACTAGCTATCTTTGATCAAACTTTATTTCAAAGCTATACTACGAATTTTATGAGGTGGAAAAAATACCAAATATATAAAAATATGTCGCCATCTAAAATAATTTAAATAAAAACAATAGGGAGATAATATGCTAGATAAAATAAAGGACATTAACCTAGCTCTTAATAATAAAAGTTATTTATCAGCACTTGCACTATCTTTAACTTTACCTGATATTTGTGGGAAAATTGAATATCCACATTTTAAATACAACAACGGAAAACGTAATGTAGGAAAACAATATGCAGTAAGGTTTGATGATTGGGTAAACCAATATTATGCAGACAACACAGGTTGGACAAATGATTTCGCTAAAGCAAAGAATCCATATTTTACAGGAGAAATGTGTAATTCTCTACGTTGTTCTTTCTTACATGATGGAAATTCGGATATAAAAAACTGGGGCGACAAAGAAGACTCAGATTTTCATTATTCATACGAATTTAAATTAGCAATAAGTGGAGCAGACTCAACTGGTTTATCTTGGGTAAACCAAACTAATAATAACTCAAAAATAATAAAGACAAAAATAGTCACAGTAAATATAGACAAATTGTGTGAGTGCATTTGTCTATCTGCTGAAAGGTATTATCGAGAAAAAGACCCTAATCTATTCAAAGACCATAACATTAACTTGATTGACTTTAAATAACAAGGGCATTCAAACCTTAAAGAGGGATCTCGTCATCAAACTTAATGAAGGCAAGTCTTTATAKGAGCTGTCGTTACGGAGGCTCTTATTGTATTAAAGGAGTAAGAATGTTAAATAAGCTTTTATGTAAATATCGATTTGATTAATGATCTTTTCGCAATCGGGCGCTATCCTGGAAAAAGGATAGACGCTCATTTTTCATTTTAGGCCAGATTGTGGAATATCACTTTAAAAGGAATTGGCTATTTATGTTAAAGTATATAGAGAAGATTGTGAAGAAGAAGCGGAAAAATCTATTACTAAATCTTTAAAAAATGTTAAAAATGGGGATAAAATTTAATATGGAGAGAAATTCAATGAACAATATTTCAACATACTTTGGATCAAACTTATTTCAAACCGACAATCATATCTTATAATTTGTTAAAGGAGTAACCGCAACAAAGATTTTGGCTTAGGAAGTTAAGGAATGTTTAAACTAAGACATAGATTAAAAAATAGAAAAGTATCGAGACATTGTATCATGATACTTTTCTATTGTCATTTGTTACCAAAATTCAAATTAGATTTGGTTAAAATGAAAAACTTGTATTAATGTTTTCTCCGAGTTCAGTATTATTGATTTTATTACACTTTAACCAATATTTCGATTCATTTATCATTTTGGAGGATATAGTGTTCTCCTCATTGTAAAATGTGTAATTAAGATTAGGATAACAATTTTCAATAATAAAGGCGAAAAATCTATATGGACAAAGCGCGTATTTGTGAGAAAATCGTATTAAACTGAGGGAGTCAATAAGAAAATGGTAAGATACTAATCAGTGATGTTGAATAAATTGGACTTCCCTTTTACGTTATAAGGGAATAGAATATAAATAAAAAGGTGATTACAATTAAAAAAGTAAAAAGTATCCTATYTTTGCTTCTTGGATTCATATCACTTGTGATTGGTGTTGCAGGGACTGTGTTACCTGTTCTGCCAGGCGGTCCGTTTTACTTATTCGCTGCTTTTTGCTTTGCAAAAAGTTCCAAGTCGATTGAAAACTGGTTCAAAAGCACCTCATTATATGAAAAATACGTTGAAGCATTCCTACAAAAAAAAGGTATGACTCTAAAAGAGAAAATCAGAATCAATTTAGTTGCCGATTTCTTTATCGTAATTTCTGTATTTTATGTGGACATCCTTTTAGTAAAAATCCTGTTGGTAGTGCTCGCACTCTACAAACATTATTATTTCATTAAAAAAATTAAGACAATTGACCGAAACAGTACGAAACAAAGAGCTACTTGAAAATTTTCTTCAAATAACGGGTGCTTTACTTCAATAAGGGAGTTGCTTCGGCAGCTCTTTTTTGTATGAAAATATATTCGTGAAAGGCCATACAAAATAAGCCCACCRTATTCTAATTTTTTGAAGGRCGTAAATGTRCCATGTCGTTATATTAACTGGTTATGCAGTTTGTTGTTCAGATGGAGCGATTGWATAGCCTTTCTTTTTTAGGTATTCGATCATTTTTAATTCTTTGTTATTTTGTTTTTCTTCAAGGTAATTTGAACCTAGTTCATGATAGGGTTCTCCTGTTTTTAAGATGTTGTAAGCAATCGTTAATAGTAAATGAGCAGAAGCRATTCGTCCCTTCATTTTYCCCTGCCGTTTGGTAATCCTTTTTCGATGTGAAGCAATTCGATTATTTTGCCTTGATGTCGCTAGTACACACTCTACAGCCATCGTTTTCAAAGCTTTGTTACCTTGTGTGGTTTTACTCGTTTTTTTTACCAGCACTTTCGTAATTTCCGGGACTCACACCAGCCCAAGAGGCAAGATGTTTAGCCGACTTAAATACGGACATATCAACGCCCATCTCTGCAATAAAAGTAGCTGCGGCAGCCTTTTTCTTATGGTTCTAGAAGGAAATAGTACACATGCGAAAGAATATAATGTAATATATATCCTTTACTTACATTTTTTAAGAGAATCCGAAAAGAAGAGGAGCTAAAAAGGTGTATATAATAATTGCATTTCTAGTTTTTGTGATTGTGTTTATTGTAACTACCCAACTAATTTCAAATAGGTATTGGAAATGTATCTATACTACATTTGGATATGAGAATTATTTTAAGGTGGTTGCCAAACTGAAAAGCGAAGGAATAACATACAAAACTAAAACTCCAATAAATATAGGTTCCGAAAATCTCCAAAATCGTATGGATTCTACTCAATATGATGTTTTTGTTAAAAAAGAAGATGAACAAAAAGCTCAGAAAGCACTGCACAAGAATATTTGATTTATCATGAACTAACAAAGGTGAGATCATTGAGTGTGGGCTGTCAGATATGGCAGCCTTTTTTGTATGAAAACATATTCGTGAAAGGCCATACTAAAATAAGCCCACCATATTCTAATTTTTTGAAGGACGTAAATGTACTATGTCGTTATTTTAACTGGTTATGCAGTTTGTTGTTCTGATGGATCGATTGTATAGCCTTTCTTTTTTAGGTATTCGATCATTTTTAATTCTTTGTTCATTTGTTTTTCTTCAAGGTAATTTGAGCCTAGTTCATGATAGGGTTCTCCTGTTTTTAAGATGTTGTAAGCAATCGTCAATAGTAAATGAGCAGAAGCAATTCGTCCCTTCATTTTCCCCTGTCGTTTGGTAATCCTTTTTCGATGTGAAGCCATTCGATTATTTTGCCTTGAGGTTGCCAGTACACACTCTACGGCCATCGTTTTTAATGCTTTGTTACCTTGTGTGGTTTTACTCGTTTTTTTTTACCAGCACTTTCGTAATTTCCGGGACTCACACCAGCCCAAGAGGCAAGATGTTTAGCYGACTTAAATACGGACATATCAACGCCCATCTCTGCAATAAAAGTAGCTGCGGCAGCTTTGYTCACACCAGGTATWCCATCCAATAATTCTACTTCCTTACGATAKGGGGACAGGAGTTGATCGATTTGTTTTTCCAATTCTTCTATGGCTTTTTCTAAATAACTCATATGCTCCCAATGGTAACGCAACATATCACGATGATGACGGCGAATACGGCCATTAATTGCACTGGCAATGTCAGTAATACTTGCTTTTGTTCGCCAATCCACCATTTTTCGAAGACCATCGGTCTCTATTTTTTYACCGTTTAGAATCGCTTCAAGGATACGGCGTCCCGATACACCAAAAATGTCTGATAATACGGATGTTAGCTTGATATTAGCATCTTGAAGAATTTTGTGAATGCGATTCTGCTCTGAAGTGCGATGATGAATCAAYTTTTTTCGATAACGAGTAAGATCTCGTAAATCACGAATATCCTCCGGTGGAACAAAATTGCTTTCAATAAGTCCACATCTTAGAAGCTTGGCAAGCCATTCGGCATCTTTCACATCCGTTTTACGCCCAGGAACATTTTTGACATGTCTGGCATTGGCAAGAACAAGGTGAAAAGAACCTTCGAGTATATTCCATATTGGTTTCCAATAGACTCCGGTACTTTCCATCACAACATCGGATACCTGAAGGGTAGCTAGCCAATCACTTAAAGCCAAGAGTCCCGTTGTTGTAGTTGAAAACGTTTCAATAGAGGTTTTTGGCTTTTTATCTAATGGACCAAATAGTACACAGGCTACTACTGTTTCTTGGTGTACATCTAGGCCAGCACACCGTTCAATCATTGCTTCCATAGGAGAATCACCTCAAAAAAAGATTAACAATACAAATGACAGGAGATTTGTTACAAAAATTTTTGTATACGTACTTGTAGTACACTAAATGGTTCTTCAATACTGTCACAACCAGTTTCTTATACAGGGTATCTTCCTTAAGATCCACCAAAAAAAGTTCAGCCTGGTTGTATTGTTATCATCCATTATTGTCAAGGGTTTAATGGGTTAGACTTTATTTTGGGTAAAGAGCAGGTTTTCGTGCTAGATGGTGGTGGCGAGAATCGCCGCCATAGAAGTTTCTTATGGAKCTAAAGGGATAGGTTATTTAAAGAAGAAATGATTGATAAAAAGTTTGGATTTCACAAGTAGTTAGAGGAGATATCCATTGGATGCAAAAGGAATACTTCGATTCAGAAAATTATAAGGGTCGCCATTTTCAAGTAGAAAATTTTGAACCTTTTTAGATACCTTGGATTTTTAACCATGTCCCAAAAAATTTCAATGTTTATTTTCATCGTATTATTCACTTATGTTTAGCCCTCAATCGTGCTAATTTTATTTTGTGAGTTTTTATTGCTGTCTAATTAACTGAGGGAGTTTAACAAGAAACAAAAATACAACTTTTTCACATAGAGTAGGACAAATCGTCTTTTTAATTCCATATAAACTCTTAACGAAGGTTTACGTCAAAATGTTGGCGGTACACCATACATAAATTCGGATATTCTTCAGATCTAATCTTCCGGAGGAAACCTGATTCTAGCAAGGTTTTCCAATGCAATTCGTAGTGGAGGGTAAAAGATGAATATTAAAAATTGGCTGTTTTCTCAAAGATTGTTGCTAAACGAAAGCATCAGATATTTAAAAGAGTATGTTATATTTTGGATTATGGGGTCGAATGAAATAGTATAATTAAGCGTAATTTAACTTGTTTCGTAAGAGGTGCTGAGTTTGTTTAAAAAGAATATATTGATTGGACATTCAGAAGATGCTGTCCTGTCAATTATCGAACACTTAGTGAAAAATAACGTTCCATTTGAAATAGGAATCAAAGATATTTTAAAGCGGTCGTCTGAAAGATTCCGCTCGAAAAAAAAAGATGAAGTATACGAAGCGTTTTATACAGTCGAAGTTCGAAAAAAATATGTGGAACAAGTAGAAGCTATTGTTGCGCAGAATGTATCGCGAGAAGATGTGAGGCATTGGTATAAAGTGGCGAAAAAGAAAAGTAGAAAATTACAATTGAAGGAAAAAGCACTTTATTTATTTGTGTTTTTTATAAACTGTATAGCGATACTAGCCATCGACATAGGTAAGATGGATGGAGCGGACATCTATATCGCTTGTGCCGTGTTATTGATGTCTGGTGTGTTTGTGACGACAAAATATTACAAAGAGATGCAAAAAGAATCGGGCGATTTGAGAGAGAATAATATGATGTTGATGCTCATAGGTATTGGTGTGATATTTTATGCCGTTTCTTCTTTTTTATCTTTACTTCAAATAGACATTTTTCATTTTCTCTTAATGATTCAACTGTGCAATAGTTAGATTTTTGACAAGCTGAAATAAGCATTTGCTCTACTCGCTTTTCAAATGCATAGTTTTTATGTAATTCAAGCCAATAATACCAATAGGGTTAATTGTCTAAATAATACGTACCAACGCCTTGAAACCGTTCCATCCATCCTTTCAACCGACGATGGAAATTATTAACGTATTGTATGTGGTATATTACTTTTTTTACTCGTTGATTTTGATTTAGATTAACTGTTTCGTGCTTAATATTTTTGGATACTGCAAACTTTTTGTAATTGGTAGCTGCATCAGTGCATATCAAAGATGAGGGGGCTATATGGTCCCCAATAGCTGCATCTATTTCTTCTGCTTTTACACGACCCTTTCCCGCGATTCTTGCAATAATATTGTGATATCGATCTTGTGCTACAATTACAGCAATTTTTTGATTTGAAATCCCTCGTTTTTCATCTTTTTCTCCCCGTTTTTTCGGTTTTCGATGTGTAAATCTACGACCTTTTAATGACTCACGAAAGAAAGTCTCATCACTTTCAACGATACCAGATAATTGATTGAACCGGTGACTTCCTAARGCATTTAAAATCTTGTGCCTCCAATAAAATGAGGTAGATATATGAATGTTTAATAATCAGCGATTTTAGGTAATGTAACACCGTGTATCATCATTTCAATGTAATTCAACCACTTTCCTGGATAACGTGAACCTGAAAAGGGGGTGTTTGTCATATCATTAAAGGTTTGTCCGCAATCCTTACATAAATAACGTTGTCTGGAACGATACATACCGTTTCTTTTTACTGATATTTCCACAATGAATACAACCTAAACCGGCAGAAAAGCGAGTCTCCCTAATCTTTGTAAGTAACTTCTCTATTTTATTTACTTCTTTTGGATATAGATCTTGTTCTAGTGCCTTAAATAAGGCTTGTTGATCTGCTTTCTTTAATTTACTGACCACTTCATACACATATCTCCACATTATCAAACACCTCCTTGAACTTGTATTAGATTATATTAAACTATAATC